>JBQCCH010000744.1:0-5894 GCA_051962375.1 Tepidisphaeraceae bacterium | reverse complement strand
CAACTCCGCCGCCACGAGTTCGTGGCCCTGGCGGTTCGGGTGGTTGCGCTGGGCCATTAAGGATTCCGGCTGGGTCCCGCCAGTGATGGCTCGCTTGAAGGCGGCAAGACTGTCCACCAGGCCGACGTGGTTCGCGGCGGCCAGCGTGCGGATCATGTCGGCCAGTTGGTTCAGCGGGTCGTTGGGATCCGAGAGCTTGGCCGTCAGATCAATCGTCGGCGTCAGCAGGATCACTGGAATGTTGTGCTGGCGGCACTGGTCGATCATCGCCTGCCAAGCCACCTTCGCGCGGGCTACGCCGATGCGGCGGTCGTTAAGCGCGTAGTCGATGAAGACGACGTCGGGGCGAAGCGGCAGCACGTCCCGGGCGAAGCGGGCCGCGCCGGTGTCCGATGCTTCGCCGCCGATCGCGGTGGTCGTGACGTTCAACACCGCCATCGGAAATTGGTCGCATAACCTGACCCGCAGCAGGTGCGGGTAGGCGTCGAACGGGCGGACTAGCGGCGTCTTCGCGTAGCCCGCTGGCACGCTGTGGCCGTGGAACACGAGTGTGAGCGTGTGGTTCTTCGGCCATTTTATCCGGGCGGCTTTGCAAAAGGCGGAAAGGTAAATCGCCGGGTCGGCCACGCCTGCGGGCCGAGTAGCGGGCTCACTAACCGATTGGGAAGGAGCGCTGTCGGCCCCGCACAATCCCACCAATGTCACCAAAGCCGCGCCGTTCAACCAAAGTTTCTTCAGCCGTCCTGACATAACCCGCCTCCTCAATAACACTCGCCGACGATTGGCCAGAAAATCCATCTAAACGCCCAACTATTTCGAGAAACGTACGGTACCATAAAGCACACGTGACGTGGAAGAAATAGACGTGCGGCGCCTCGGGAGGTTTAGTTTTGAATTCGTATCCATTTCGATCTAAAACTTGCGTCCGGTTGGGCATCACGTGCGTCAGCCTGCTCGGAGGCGTGGCCACGGCCGCGTCGCCGCCAGTGTTGCTCGGCGGTACGAGCACCATGACGGACATGCTGACGGCGTCGAACACTGACGCCTTCCGCGCCGCCGGCGGCGGGATCTACGCGCACCAGAACGGGTGGGTCAGCAACCTAGTCTACCCCGGCGACGCCGCCAACAGTTCCCGATCGCAGGCCAACCGCCAAGCGATCGTCAATCTATTCAAGCCAAACACGGTCGGACAAGTAGAGTTCGCGTACGGCACGCCTTCGGATTGGGTCAATTCCTATCGCGCTTACTACGTCGCCAACGGGCTGACGGCAGACACTGCGTCGGTCAATTTTCTCAGCGGCTACGATGACGGCGCGACGTCGTCGAATTACCCCGCATCCGACACCGCAGCGTTTCGCTACATCGACGCGCTTAAGGGCGAGGGCATCAGCCACGTCAATATCATTCTGTCGCCCAACAACAATGCGACGGACTCGACCAATTACAAGTTTGCCGACCCCCACTGGGACGACGCCCGCACCCGCGCCACCTACGGCGGCGGCTGGACCAGTGACGCCCCGCCCGGCTACTTCTTCAACGAGCGCGACCAAAATTACCGCGATTGGGTCATCGCCCAGACGAAATGGACCAACGCCAATGGGCTCAAGTCCGTGAACATCATCTCGCCGCGGACCAGCGGCACGGCCTTCTTTTCCCAAGCCGTGCAATACGTGCGGTACTTCGAAGCTAACGACGCCATTCCTCAGCAATGGGTTGTTGAAAATTACCAGTACATTGGCGACCCACCGGCCGGCTACGTGAATCGCATCGGCTCGGAAGACAACTCCAGCAATCTGGCCTATATGGCGAACTGGCTGATCAATCACGTGCAGGGCCGGGCGAAGACGCTGGACTTGTGGTCGTCGGGCCCCGCGGACGGCACGGCCGCTACCACCGGCCGGGGGATTTTTAGCCTTTCGCCGTCCGCCAGTCGGGTGACATTACCCGCTGACGACGTTGCCCACAGCTTCACGATCAACCTGGAAAATCTCGGCACGAGCACGATCACCGATTTCTACTCCCCCGAAATCCAGGCCGCTCTCACCGGCGACACCAGCCACTGGTCCTACAAGTTCCTCTTCAACAACGCCGACGTCACCGCCGCGGTGCTGAACGGCGGGTTCACGCTCGACGGCGCAAGCATCCTGGATGCCGGCGAAGTCGAGGGCCTGACGCTGATAGTTCAACGCCTCCCCGGCGCCAACGGCTCGTTCAGTCTGAACCTTTACACCCGCGCGAACCCCGACGCGACGGTGATTGCTGATACGCTGTCCTTCGCCACCGCCGTCCCCGAGCCGGCTTCGTTGGCGGTGCTGACGGTCGGCGGACTGGCTTTGTTGCGACGACGAACGCGGCCGGGGTGCCGATGACCTTGTCACAGGCCGAACGCGCCAGGGCCAACACCGCGTTTCTCGCAATGACGCTTTTGGCCTGCGTTCGGGCTAATGCCGATCCGTCGGCTTCGGCCCCCGCGTCGCCAACGGCGATCTTGGAGCCGCAGACGGTGCGCGACGCGATCGCCGTCAACATCCACTTCACCGCCCCGCGGCCCGGCGAGATGAAATTGTTGGCCGATCTCGGCGTCGGGCGTGTGCGCATGGACGTCGGCTGGCACCGCGTTGAGACGGAAGCAGGCCGGTACGATTTCTCCGCCTACGACGCACTGCTTCGCGACCTTGATGCGGCGCACGTCAAGGCGATGCTGATCCTCGACTACGGCAACACCCTATACACCGGCTCGCCCAAAGCCGCCCCCACCACGCCGCCGGCCCGCGCTGCATTCGCCCGATTCGCCGCTGCGACGGTCGCCCACTTCAAAGGCCGCGGCGTCCTCTGGGAAATCTACAACGAACCAAACAACAAAGAGTATTGGCAGCCGACACCCGACCCCGCGCTCTACGCTCAGCTCGCGCGCGAAACGGCCGCCACCATCCGGGCCGTTGCGCCGGATGAGGTGCTGTGCGGCCCCGCGTTGGCGGCGGTCGATCTGCCGTATCTGAAAAAAGCCGTCGATGCTGGGCTGCTCGATTCAATCGACGCGGTGACGGTTCATCCCTACCGTCAGACCGCACCTGAAACGCTTGGGCGTGACCTGGACGCGATCGAGCAGGTGCTCGTCGCCCGCAGGCCGGCCGGGAAAACCGTGCCGGTCATCGCGGGCGAATGGGGCTACCCCATGGTGTGGGTCGACGCCACCACGCGCGTGAACTTCGCCGCCCGGCAGATGCTCTACGGCCTGTCGCGACGCCTGCCGCTGAACGTCTGGTACGACTGGCGACGGGGCGGGAGCTACGAAGGTAAGCTCGACATCTTCGGCCTTCTCGACGCACGGCCGGCACCGAATGGTGAAATCAGCCTGGAAACGACGCCAGTCTACGACGCCCTGGCCGCCCTGTGCCGAACGCTGGGCCCCACGCACTTTACGGAGCGGCTCAAATTGACGGCCGACAACCGTGCGGACGATTATCTGCTGGCTTTCGACGGCCCGGCCGGCCGGCGCTACGCGATGTGGACCGCCCGCCCCGACGCCGGTGGGCCCGTCATCGTGGCATTGCCGGACGGGGCGTACTACCTGCTCGACGTCTGGGGTCACCGCGCCGGCACGGTAAAGTCGAAGGGCGGCTTCAAATACCGGGTCAGCGGCTCGCCCGTTTACGTCGTCCCGGCCACCGCGCCGGCCGGGCCGCCGGAACTGTGATGCGGATACGAACGGAGGACTGATGCAACGGGTCGGATTTATGCTTCGCGTGCGGCCGGATCGAATCGAGGAATACCGCCGCCTGCACAATCCCATATGGCCCGAATTGACCGCCGCCCTGCGCGATGCGGGCATGCAAAATTACACGCTCTGGCTGGCCCCCGACGGCACGGAGTTCGGCTACCTGGAATGCCACGACTGGGCCGCCGTCTGTGCGCACTTGGCCGACCATCCTGTGCATGTTCGCTGGCAAGCGATGATGCGCGACTTCCTGCTTTCCGACCAGGACGCCGCCCAGGGCGGCCAGCCGGTGACGAGGCTGGAGAACGTCTTCCGGCTGGACGCGTGACCCGGCCGCTTACGGCGCCGGCCGAATGCCGATCATCACCACGCCGTGCTGGTTCACCTCGGCCGTGAAGGCGTCGTCGAACGTGCCGAGGTCCTGCTGCCGCCACAAGTCACGCACGACGTGCGGCCCCTTGATGCCCAGGTCCGCCCAGCGGAGTGTCATCGACGCCGGACCAACGTCGTCCATGTTAAACAGCCCCGCCGCTTTCGACCCGTCGGCCATGTCCTTGGCCAGGACGCCCCTGTTGCCGTCGCGAGTAACGATGGTCGCCTGCCGACCCAGCGGGTCTTGGTCGACGGCGATGACTTCGTCGTTCGTCAGCAGCCCAATCGTGAACGGGTCCAGGCGCGTCAGGTCGCACCCCAACAGCAGCGGGACGCTCTGCAGGCACCAGGCGCTCATGTGCGTGTACTGCTCGTCGGCAGTAAGCCGGCTCGGCTGCTTAGCCGGGCTGTTCCACCCGACCACGCCGACGACCATCATGTCCGGGTCGTTCCAGTGCCCGGGGCCGGCGAACCGGGCCCACTTGTCCTGCGTCAGCACCCGTCCCTTGAGCGCGGCCCACGTGTCGCGGATGTCGCCGCCGGTCCGCCAAGCATTAGCGTATTTCGACAACGCCTCGACGCCGGCGATCGGCGTCGAGTTCGACAGGCTGAACACGACGTCGCGTCCGCTGCCACGCAGGGCCTCGTACATCTCTCGCGTTTCGGGCACTTCGATCGGGTTCCAGTCGTACTTCAGGTAATCGACGCCCCACTGCGCAAGCTGCTGCGCGTCCTTGTCCCAGAAGTGGTACGTGCCGATCGCGAAGGGAATCAGCTTTTTGTTCTTCGCAATCTTTTCCTTGACCGGCTCGAATGTGCCCTGCGGATTCATCGCCGATCCGCCAACGCGGTGGCCGTACGATTCGATCCACGGTGTGGAGTAGAGCCCCAACTTCAGCCCATATGCGTGCACTTCCTCGGCTAGGGCTTTCATGTCGCTGAAGCAGACCGGGTCGGGCTGAATGGCGTTCAGCGGCCCACCGCGCCGGCCCTGCCAGCCGTCATCTATGTTGACGTACGACCAGCCGTGGTCGATCAACCCGGAGTTGACCATCGCCTTCGCCTGCGCGAGCACTTGGTCCTGCGTGATGTGCGTGCCAAAAATATTGTAGTGGTTCCACCCCATCGGCGGCGTAAGGGCGAGCGTTTCGCCAACGACGAGCTTGAACGGACGGCTGGCTGCTCCTTTCGCGTTGGTGGCGTGCAGCGTGATCGTGTAGTCGCCGGCCTTCTCCACCGTCCCGGAAAGTCGGCCGGTCGACGAATCGAGTCGAACGCCGTCCGGCAGGTTGGTGGCTGAGAACGTGATTGGCCGCTCGCCCGTCGCGGGCACCGTGAACAGGATCGGGTGCCCCGGCCGAACTCCGAAGACTGCCGCCCCATTCAGCCGCGGCTTCGGGCCGGCGGGCGGAGTGAGGATCGGGCCAGCGGGCGCGGTCGTCGGTGCCGTGGCCCGCGCGGTCGCCGGTTCCGTCGCCAACGAACCGGCGCTCACAGCCAACGACGTTCCACAGCAAAGCAATACGGCCGTTCGCACCAGTGCCGCGTTCCTACCTTGTCTCATCTTGTCCTTCCGAGTTTTGAACCTCGCTGCCGCTGTCGGCCTGACGTCCGGCTGGACCGTTCACCTGGGCCGAATGCTCATTGCGTCGGCTCGTACCGATAATTGAACCGCCCGTTCGGCGCGACGTCACCCTGGTCGATGAACGCGATCGGGTCTCCACCGGCCGGAACATTGTCGGTCCACTTGAACTCAAACCGCTGCAGCCGGCCTCCGGTTCCGCCCAGCAGCGAACGCGGCACG
>JBQCCH010000743.1:0-13741 GCA_051962375.1 Tepidisphaeraceae bacterium | reverse complement strand
CGCTCAAACGCGTGCGCGTCGTTGAGAGGCTTTACCCGTTCGACGTGGTCGGCTCCTTTCACTGCAGCGACGCGATGCTGGACCGCCTGTGGGGCGTCTGCGTGCGGTCACTGCAGGTGCTGTCGGAAGACGCGTACGTCGATTGCGCCGACCGTGAACGCGTGGAATGGATGGACTGCGATCCACCCGATTTCGACGTCACCCGGGTCGCCGTCGCGGGCCCGGCGGTGAACGGCAGGCCGGCCTATTCCGACCCGCGCCTTCTGGCGGCGATGCTGCGGCGCACCGCGCTGACTCTCCAGCCGGACGGGTGGGTGAAGGCGCACACCTGTTCTGACCGGTTCGACATCCACGCGAAAATGGAAGACCGCGCCTGCGACTGGGTGTCGGGCATCCGCCACTACCTGGAAAGCACCGGCGACACGGCCCTTGTCCGCGAAGTTTGGCCAGCCGTGCGGGCGCAGCTCGATTACTTCCTTCGGCGCCGCACCGAACGCGGCCTGGTGAACGCCCGCGATTGGGAAACCTGGGGAAACCCCACCGGCTACCAAACCTTCGAAGCCGCCGGGTTGAACGCGTTCATCTACCGGGCCTTGGCCGACGGGGCTTACCTGGCGGAGAAGATCGGAAACACGGAAGACGCCGCAACGTTCTCCGCAGCCGCCCGGCAGCTAGGCGAGGCTTACAACAAAGTGCTCTGGGACGAAACGCCGGGCACCTACTTCACGGGGTACTGGGGGCCGGATGCGCAGCGTCATCCCAAGCGAACGGTCACGCTCAAGAAGGCCGACAACCTGTTTGAGCCAACCGGCTACGCCGCGCTATTCGCGCTCGATCAAGGCATCGTCCCCGACGAGCGGCGGCCCCGAGTGTCGCAGTACCTTTTGGCCCATCCCGGCGACTACCGCGCGGTGATGCCCTACCACTACCTCTTCCGTTTCTGGTACGGACAGGACAGCGAACAGTCCGACCTCACCGTGCTCAACACTCTGCGCGACAAATGGAAGGGCATGAGCGAATCGCCGTGGCAGACCACGTGGGAAGACACCAAGGGCGGCTCCAAGGCCCACTGCTACGGCATGATGCCGGCCTACTTTCTCAGCAGCTACGTGCTGGGCGTGCGACGCGATCTACCGGTCTGGGAAAAGCGGCTGGTCATCGACCCGCGGCTGGGCGACCTGACCTTTGCCGAAGGAAAAGTCTGCACCGAGTTCGGCGTGGTCGACACCTCATGGAAACGGGCCGGCGACACATTGAGCTTCGACTTTACTGTCCCGTCAGGCGTTTCAGCAGACTTGCGGCTGCGTGGCACGGGCCAATTGAACGGCCGACCCTTCGACGGCAAGGCGGACGGGTTGAAGGCAGGCCGTTACACCGGTCAGGTCACGGTCCGCCGCAACTGACGGCACATTGTTCATCGTTTCGGTAAGCCCCTGAACGGACGCAGGCCGGCCTTTTACCGCTGACCTTCGTCCTGCCCGACATCTCATGCACATTCCGACCCCATTGCAACGTTCCTTCTTGGCTGCCATCGCGATGGCACTGGTTTCGCAAGGTACAACGCAGGCCGAAGCGCCGCCCGGCGAAGCATTACTCAGCGCTGATCCGGCCGCGTTCAAGATGGCCGGCGGCGACTTGGCGACACGGTCGGTCATCAATGTCGCGGGCGAATCGTTCGAGCACGCGAATGCTGTGACGGTTCAAAAACGGCCGGGGGCGGAATACGAAGTTCAGCTGACGCAGCCCGTGAAACGTCCATTGGCAAGCGGTGATGTGCTGCTGCTGACGGTCTGGGCGCGTCTTCAATCGACACCCGACGAAAGCAATGAAGGGCGCATCGGCTTCGTCGTTGAGCAGCAAGGCGGCAAAAGCCGGCCGCTTCAGCGTGTGTTCGGCGTTGGCAAAACCTGGCGGCGATTCGACATGTCAGCCGTTGTCGATGAAGCCTCCGGACCCGGCGCGGCGGCGGTGAACCTGCGGCTGGGCTACTACGTTCAATCGCTGGAAATCGGCGGCGTAAGCCTGCAACGTTTCCCGCAAGGCACGCCGCTGGCGAGCCTGCCGAACACCAAACCCACCTACCTCGGCCGCGCGGCCGACGCACCGTGGCGTGCCGCGGCCGCCAACCGCATCGACAAAATCCGCAAGGCCGCCCTCACCTTGCAAGTCGTCGACGCCGCCGGCCGCCCCGTGCCCGATGCCGCCGTTCACGTGCGGATGACCCGGCATTCCTTCGCGTTCGGCAGCGTGTACGACGCCAATCTGGTTGCCGGCAGCGAAAGCGCCAGCCGCGCCGCAGCCGTCTACCGCCGGAAGTACCTCGAACTGTTCAACACAGGCGTCGACGAGTTGAAAATGAAATGGCCGTGGTGGGACGACCCGTCGCACCGCCAAGCGGCGATCGATTCGGTCCAATGGATGCGCCAGCACAACGTCGATGTCCGCGGCCATGTTTTGGTCTGGCCCAGCTGGCGCAAGACGCCGCCCGATCTCAAAGCCTTCGCCAATGACCCGGCCGGCCTGCGACAGAAGGTCATCGACCATATTGATGACGAGGGCAAAACATTCAAAGGACAACTGAGCGAGTGGGACGTAGTCAACGAACCGATTTTGAATAATGATTTGCTCAAAATCCTCGGCGCAAATGTGATGGCCGACTGGTTTAAAGAGGCGCATCGAATCGAGCCGAATGCCCGTCTCTACCTCAATGAGGCCGGTGTCCCCAATAGCATCCCCGGCGATGCCCGCTACGATAAGTTCTGTCACAACATCGAAGTGATTCAAAAGAACGGCGGCCCCATCGGCGGCATCGGCATGCAGGGCCATTTCGGCTGGACGATGAACTCGCCAGAGCAACTGCTCAGCATCTACGACTGCTTCTCCCGTTTCGGAGTGCCGATCCGGCTGACCGAACTGGACATCGACGTCAGCGACCCCGATTTGCAACACGACTACATGCGCGACGTGCTGACCGCGACGTTCAGCCACCCGTCGGTCAACGGCATTCTGAACTGGTCGTTCTGGGCCGGAGCGTCATGGAAGCCGCAGGCTGCGTTGTTCGATAAGGAGTGGCACCCTACCGCCGCCGGCCGCGCCTGGACCGACCTGATCCAGCACCAATGGTGGACCGACCTAAAAGGCAAAACTTCGACCGACGGCACGTTCCAGTGCCGAGGATTCCTGGGCGACTACGAAATCACCGCCCAGTCCGCCGGCCGCTCCGTGAAAACCAGCACAAAGATCGAATCCGGCGAGCAGTTCGTGCGCCTGCAAATGAATTAACGGCCGATCAGAAACAGACAGCCGCATGTCCGACCTTACGACTTTGGCGTCGGCCGTTCATCACGGCACAAATGCGAACCAATCGAGCGCCAGTGTCGTGTGCGACGGATTTCGGTACACCAGATGGAGATCCGTCTCTCCGGCTTGGTTCGTTAGGCCGCAGATGACTGACTGATAGTGGTCCGGCCCGCCCGTGTCGGGCACCGGGCAGCGGCCGACGATCGGGCCGCTGGCAGATTGCGTGTGGACTTCGATCACCCCGCCTGCCTTGGCGCACGCGACGCGAAAGCAGATGGTGGCCGACGCTTTTAGGCCGGCGACGTTCGGGAAAGCCAGAGCGTCGCCATCCGACAGGCCGGTGACCACGAACCCGCCGGGCACTTCGGTGACATCGCCGCCCGTCGCGGCGGAGAAGTTTTCCGCCTCAATCACGCGGGCTTTCGCGTCGTACTGGCCGACGCCCTGGCGGGTGAGATTGATCGGCCCGATTTCGCCGTTGGCGCGATAATGGACGTAAGAGACGACCGTGCTGCGGAAGTAGTTCGTATTGCCGGGCGAACTCAAGTCGTTGCACGCGAAGTACCACTGTCGGCGCCATTGAAAGAAGCAACCGTGGCGGTCTGAGAGTAGGCGGCGTCGAAACATCGGGTCGGTGCGTTCGGCGGTAATGATCGGGCCTTTGTAGACGTACGGCCCGTACGGCGAGTCCGACATGGCGTAGAAGCAGCCCCATGACAGGTAGTACTTGCCACCGCGTCGGTGCAGGAAAGGCTTGTCGTCGGTCTTCCCCTCGCCGATCGGCCCGTTCTTGTGGTCGAGCTGCAACAATCGGGGCGATTCGTCAAGCGACGTCATGTCGCCATTAAGGCGGGCCAAATAGAAGTCGAACATGCCGAACAGCAGGTAGTTGTGACCGTCTTCGTCCTGGAAGACGTCGGGGTCGCGGGCGGGGGTTTTGGTCGACGTGGACGCGCGGTTGACTAGCGCGTGGCCGAGCGTGTCCTTCCAAGGACCCACGGGCGTAGGACCTTCAACGACCCCGGTTTCGTCCCGCCCCCGAGAAAAGTAGAAGTAGTATTTGCCATTCCGCGTGGCCGCCGTGGTCGCCCAGCAGGTGGTCATCGGCTGGCCGTAGTAGGTGTCCTGCGGCTTGAGTGTGCATTCCTCTTTCCAATGGATCAGGTCCGCCGACGACCATACCCACCAGTCGTTCATTTTCCAGGTCGGGTTGTCGGCGCTTTCGTCGTGCGATCCGTACAGATAAGCGCGGTCGCCGTAGACGCGAATATCCGGGTCACAGAGCCCTTTGCCCGCGACGATCGGATTAGCCGCCCGGGCCGTTCGAGTAGCGGCCAGCAGGAGTACGATGCGGCAAAGTGCGAAGGCCTTTTTCGTTTTCATGAATCGCCCAATCATTCGTGGCGGAACTCTTCTTTCTTAAGCTGCACCGGCCCGATCAGGCCCGACGGCAGCAGCGGCGTCTTCGGCGTGAACTTACGCATGTTCGTGACGGTGTGCCGCTGGTCTGGCGGAAGCGAAGCGTCGCCAATCAGGCGATTGGGCCACAGATTCACGACGTCCACTTCCAATTTGTTCTCGCCCGCCTGCAGGGCGCTGGTGATGTCGACCGTGGCCGGATGGTTCCAGACCGTGCCCAGGTCATGACCGTTCAGGCGAACATGGGCCACTTCATGCACTTCGCCCAAGTCCAACACGACGGAGCCACTCGCGGGAACTGCCGGCAGATCGAACGTTTTTTTGTACGTGGCTGTACCGGAGTAAAACCTTATGCCCGGTTCGGGACGGCTGGTCCAGTCGACGAGCGTGTCGAACCGGACTTCGGCCGGCCCCCCCCACTTCGGGTCGAAGGCGACTTGCCACGGACCGTTCAGCTGCTGCAACAGTTTGATGGCCGGCTGATTGCTAGCCGCGGTGCCCTGCGTTTTCGCGTCGATCGTTTTGCGGAAAATGACGAAGGTCGACCCGCAAGGGCCGAAGGTAAGCGGCACCGTCGTTCGGCCGTCCGCCTGATGGAACGCCGCGGCAACACGGTTGCGGCCCGTCACCGGGTCCCACAGCTCGGGCTGTTTGCCGGCAACACGGAACGTGCAGTTGACGTTTTCAGGCGTAAACCAGCGGCTGGCGACGTAGTACACGTCGGCGTCGCCCGCGGTGCGATGGATCCAGTCGAGCGTGCCGTTCTTGCTCAGGCCGCTGTATTCGACGTCGGGTTTGACGTCTTCGCCCTGCAACACCTCGCGCGCTGTCTTGCCCCAGACAAGGCGTCCTGCTCCGACGTGTTGGTCGCCGGCGGCCCCGCCCGTCCAAAGCCGGTCGGCCAACTCGCTGAAGGCTTTTGCGGCATTCGCGTCTGCGGAAAAGTCGGCCATGCCGGTGGGCTTAGGGCCGACGACGGTCGCGCCGCCGTTCAGCAGATCCAACACCTTGTGCAACACATCGGACCGCATCGGCTGTCCATCAGGCAGGACCAGCACGCGGTAGCTCATGCCGTCGGGGAAAACGACCCGCCCGTCCTTTGCGGCGGCCCGGGTTAGCAGCGCGTCGCTGTTGCAGTCGTCGGAGTCGTAGCCTTCGCCGAGCGTCGGCAGCACCTTTTTCATGGCGTGGCCGCCATAGCCGAAGGGGTCGCCAACATACATCAGCGCGTCGGCGGCGAAGAGACCCTGTTGCAGCAGCGACGAACAGCGGCTGAGGTAGTCGTTGAAAGCCGGCGTCTGATCCCACCACGTGACGCCAGGCTCGTAGTGCGTGCCGGCCCACATCGTGTAACCCGGTTTGGCCGTCATGGAAGCGCTTTGGCCAAAGTTATGGAAGACGATGCGGTTCATGCCGTCGCAGAACGCCTGGTCCGCGCAGGCTTTCATGTCGAACAGCGATTCTTCCCAGTGCGGCCCCACGCTGGTGAAGGCTTCGCACGGCGTGACGGGCTTACCGTAGATGTGATTGGCCGTTGCAGCGTCCCGGAGCAAGAAACGCCGCTCGGGCGTAGGCCGGTGCGGCGAGGGCATCCAGAACTCGGCCATGCCTACGTCGACCTCGCTGATGTTGCGCAGCAGGTCCGATTCTTTCATGTTCGGGCCGGCCCCTTCGACGAAGAACGGCAGACCATTGGCGTCGGCAAGTTTGCGGCGGTAGCCGTAGTGGTTCTCGGCGAATAGGTCGTTGATGGTCAACTTATAATCAGCCTTGATCTGGCGCACGGCGTCTTCGCTACCAACGGTCTGGCCGGCCAGCGCGGGCAGCAACGGGACCAAGTCATAGCCGCGACGCTTCTTGAACTCGTCGGCGAAGGTCTGTGTCCAGTTCGGCTCGCCGGCTTCCCAGCTGTCTTCCTCAATGAACTTCAGGCCGCGACGCTCATCGGGGGTCATTTCGTCCAGCAGCACTTTCATGGTGCCTTGCCAGGCTTTGTCCATGGCGGCGCCGCTCAGACCGTCGATCTGCAGTGACGACGGGTTGCCCTGCCGCGTGGCGACCTGGGCGAAGCGGAAGATTTTCCAGTTCCCCTGCGGTGCTTGCCATCGCACATGCCCGTCGGCGTCCATTTTGCTTGTCAGGTCGACGATGTCGTCGGGCGAAACGACTGGCTTATCCGGCACGGCGAGCACGGCGATATCCTGGTGGTACGGATCGCCGACCAGCTTCTTTTCCGCCGCCGCTGAGATGCCTAGTTTCGGCTCCGCCAAGGTGAGATCGCACACGCCCGGCCCCTTGAACTTGGCCGTCGTCCATTCCAGCATCTTTTGTCCGTCGGCCGGCGTGATGACCGTGCGGGGCGCGCCGGTGCCGACGGCCACGCACAAATCCAGCCCCAGCCGGCCCGATTCCTTGGCGGCGAAGCGAATGGCCTTGCGCCATTCGGGCGACCAGACCGCCATCTTCGCTCCCGGAATGCTTTCGGCCTTCGAGCCGGCGTAATCTTCGGTCGGCACTTTCTTGAAACCTTGGCCTTCGAAGACCATCTTCGACTCCTTGTGCCAGATGGAACCGGCCGATGAAGGGTAAATGATCGCGCCGACGATGCCCTTGGCCTTCATCTCCTCGAGGTCGCGCGTGAGCGTCTCAAACGGCATTTCCGTCCCGAGCCACATCCAGAAGACCAGCGGCCGTGCGTCCCGCTTTGGGCCGGCGAATGCCTGCTCCAACGACTCGGCGGCCGCGGCGGACTGCTGCGGCACTTGGACAAAGGATACGGTTGCAACGGCAAGGCTGGTGGCGAGAAGTATTTTGATCATCATGAGAGGTTGACCAATCTTCAGTCCCACACAATCGCCCGTCCATGCACTTTCCGGCCGTTCCGGTGCAGCGAGCAGCACTGCCTGATTTGCCCGGTCTTTGGCCAACTCGTCCATTGCGGGCCTGAGATAGACCAAGGATCGTGAACGGCGGTTTTGCAACGAGGTCAGATGCTTAAAAGATTGCTCCTCACGCCGCGGCTGCGTGCTATGGCAGGAACGGGGGTCGTGATGATGTCGCTGACGGGCATAGCGGCTGCTGCCGACGTCCAACTGGTTCGCAACACGGTCGTCGACCCGCGTGGCACGACCATGGCCAAGGACGCCACCTACGGCGAGGCGATCAACGGCTTGTCCTTTCAAGGCCACGCGATCACCAGCTTCAAGGGCTATCAGTATGCCGTTTTCTATGTGACCGACGCCGTCACCACGCCGCAGGCCCATGTGGCGATCAGCCGGCGGAAGCTGCCCGACGGGGCGTGGCAGACCATCGACCTACGCGACAGCGTCTTCAAGAACGGCGTCCGCAAAGGCACGAACGAACCATTCGACGCCCACAACGTCGCCTCCATCGGCATCTGCCCGGCCGACGGGACACTGCACCTGGCGTACGACCACCACAACCACACGTTGCGCTATCGCGTTACCAAACCGGGCGTCGCGTCCGACCCGGACCATACGACTTGGGACGCGTCGTTGTTCGAGCCGGAGCGGTCCAGCCTCGTCCACGGGCAGGCCGTCACGCAGGTCAGTTATCCCGATTTCGAACAAACTCCTTCGGGCGGACTGCAAATGTTCATGCGCCGCGGCGGCAGCGGCCACGGGTCGTGGTGGCTATGGAACTATGACCCGTCGGACCATCAGTGGAAAAGCGGTTGGCAATACGACGACGGCATGGTCGGCGCGTACGATGCCTTCTCGCCGCCCAGCCTGACACGGTGTGCTTATCCGAACGGCTACACCTACGGCCGGGACGGCAAGCTGCACATCAGCTTCACGTGGCGTGAGGGGGGCGGCGCGCCTTCGCAAGGCGCCAACGGCTGCAACCATGATATTTGCTACGTCTATTCCACCGATGGCGGCCGGTCTTGGAAGAACAATTCGGGACAGACTGTGGGCGACCAGGACGCGGCCGGCGGGCCGACGCGGTTTAATTTGACATCGCCGGGGCTGACCGTTGTGCCTGTGACGCAGTTGGAGTCGATGATCAACGAGCAGGCACAGGCCGTCGATGGTGCGGGCCAGATGCACATCCTGATGTACCGACTGGACCCGATGAAGGGTAACCCGTACGCCGGCGCCCCAGTGTGGCGGACCGAAGACTGTAGCTACTTTCATACTTGGCGAAGCCCAGACGGGACGTGGAAGGAATCAAAGATTCCCGCCGTCGTCGGCACGCGTCCGAAGCTGGCGTTCGACCGCAACGACGACGCTTACGCCGTCTTCACTACCGGCCCCACGCCCGGCCTGCGGGCGGTCAATCGGCACCTGGCCATCGCGACCGCCAGCAGAGCGTCGCAGTGGACGGACTGGAAAGTGGTATTGACCCTGCCCGGCGCTTTAATCGGCGAGCCCCTGCTGGACACCTCGCTGCTGCAGTCCGACAACACGCTGTCGGTGTTCGTGCAGGACACGCCGACCCAGGACCGCCAGCCGACGCCGGTGCGCGTGATCGATTTTGCCGTCGGAGCCAAGCACTAGGCTTGTTCGCCGGCGGGCGGGTCGGCCGTGCCGTGGTCGCGCATACGCGTCTTCCAGTCCGACGGCGTCATGCCCATCTTCTGATGGAACAGCCGGCTGAAATAGTGCTCGTCGAGGTAGCCTGATTTGAACGCCACCTCCTTCACGCTCAGGTCCGGGTTGCACAGCAGCTGTCGGGCGAGCGCCAGGCGCAGTTCGACGTGATACTGGTGCGGCCCCATGCCGGTATGCTGGGCGAAGGAGCGGCGCAGCGAGCGTGAACTGACGCCCAGTTCGTCAGCTAGTGCTTCGATGTCGACCTTTTCGGTCACGCGTTCGGTGAGCACGCGAATCACGCGTTCCACAAGTTGATCGACGTCGGCGTGGTCGGCGTCGCACGGGAGCGTGGAGCCGTGGACTTGGGCCAGCACGTACTCACACAGGCCGGCCAGGGTGGGTTGCAGCCCGGGCAGGCCGGCGATAGCGGTTTCGCGCAGCATCTGAAACCCGCGGAGCACCGTGGCGGTCGAACGGGCGCGGACGATATGGCGGTCCAGGCTCATGAATCCGTTTGCCAAGAACGCCTCCACGCGCGGCCCTTCGAATCCCACCCAGTGCTCGTCCCAACCGGTGCGCGGGTCCGGGGCGTAGCGGTGCCACTCGTTGGCGAAAACGAAGAAGACGTCCCCCGCTTCAATCACACGCCGCGACTCGTGCCCCCATTGATACCACCCCGCACCGGCGGACAGGAAAACCATGTGGTAACCCGGCAGCGCCCGACCGTGCGTCCAGTTGAAGTCGTAGGGTGCCGGATGGACGGGCGGCGGGTAGACCGAGCCCGGCCGGATTGAGGACGTGCCCACCGAGGAAACCGTCAAGCCCCAGCGGCTTTCTTCCGCACTGGCGGCGAAGTAGCGAAACCAACTGCCTTGGTCCGGCAACGCGGACGCCTGGCCGGGAGCGCACTTTCGCGCCGATTGGGTCAACGTGGCGGTGCCCTGAACGCCCCTGGGCGCGGGCCCTTGGAACTGCAGCGCCTCTTCGGCCGTGGGCTTTTTCCAGTCAGGATCCTGCTCTCTCACGCCTTCCTCCGGTCCGCCGCTTGTCGATGATGCACCATCTTCGCCAACCATTCAATACGCAGGCGACCGGTCAAACGACCAGTCGTCGTGAACATATCGGCCAGTTCTCTTGCATTCTCCCGTTCCCGCGCCGCCTGCCGCGCAGGAGTGGTATGTTGGCCCGCCGGGTTCACGGCGCGGCGGGCGTCGTCACCAACACGTTAGTTCAGTCGCCATATCGATAAGGGCCCAACACATGCCTTTTCCGCCTCGCCGGAGCGTTCAGTCGTCTCTTTTGTTGCTGGGCAGTTTGCTCGCGTGCCCGGCATTGGCCGACAGTGACGCCCTCGTTGCCGGCTTCGATCGGCCGCCGGAAGATACCCGCCCCGCCTGCTATTGGTATTGGATCTCCGACAATATCTCCAAGCCCGGCATCACCAAAGACCTTGAAGCGATGGCCAGAGTCGGCATCGGCGAGGCATTTATCGGATCGATCGATCAGCCCGGCCCGCACGGGAAAATCAAGGTGATGACCGACGAATGGTTCGACGCTGTCGCACACGCCATCCGCGAGGGAGGGCGGACGGGCGTGCACGTCGGCATGTTCAACTCACCGGGCTGGAGCCAGACCGGCGGACCTTGGGTGCCGGCGACGCAGACCATGCGCTACTTGGTTTCCTCGGAAGTGCGCGTCACCGGCCCGACGACGCTGTCCCGCAAGCTGCCCCCCGCCACGCAGCCGTTCCAAGACGTGGCGGTGCTGGCGTACCCCGCGCCGCTCGGCGACAGCGACACCCTCGCCCGCCACGCCCCCACCGTCACCTGCTCCGTGCCGATCACCAACCCCGCCGCCTGGTGTGACGACAACGAAACAACCCACGAATTGATTGGCGGCCGCCCCAAGGGCGAGGGGCCGGTCACGGTCGACATGCGCGTGGCCGAGCCGTTCGTCGCCCGGTCGCTGGTCCTGGTCCCCGGGCCGCGCCGGCTGGACGCGTTGTGTGATCTATTGGCCGAAGGAGACGACGGCGGCATGCGGGTGGTCACCACGTTCCGCGCCGACCGTACGAAGGACGGCTATAACGTCAGCGTGATCCCCCGCGCGCCCGTCGCCGTGGCGTTCCCGGCCGTAACGTCCAAGCACTTCGAGGTGCGGTTCCGGCCGGTTTCGGCCGGCGGGGCCACCGGGCTGGTGGACATAGCCGAGTTGCGCCTCGGCTCGGACGCCCGGCTGGACCGTTCGGTCGAAAAACAGCTGGGCCGGATGTTCCCCGCGCCCCACCCCGAATGGAACAGCTACGTCTGGCAGACCCAGGCCGAGCCGAACGACCCGCGGTTGGTGGTCGACCCGGCCAAGATTTTCAACCTGAGCGATCGCCTCTCAACCGACGGCACGCTCAACTGGGACGTGCCAGCCGGCGACTGGGTGATCGAGCGCATCGGCATGACCCCCACGGGCGCCGAGAACAGCCCCGCCCCGCCCACCGGCCGGGGTTTCGAAGTCGACAAGATGAGCCGGGCTTTCCTGCCCCAGCACTATGACGCATACGTCGCCCGCGTGTTCGAGCGGCTCACGCCGGAAGAGCGCAAAAACGTTCACCACGTTATCGCCGACAGCTACGAGCAGGGCTCGGAAGACTGGACCGACGGTTTTGACAAGACCTTCAAAGACACGTACGGCTACGACCCCATTCCCTGGCTGCCGGTCCTTAGCGGCCGGGTCGTGGGCAGCGCCGCGCAATCCGACCGCTTTCTGTGGGACATGCGCCGCCTGATCGCCGACCGCATCGCCACCGAGTACGTCGGCGGCATGCGCGACGTGCTGGCGTCCCACGGCCTGAAGTTGTGGCTGGAAAATTACGGCCACTGGGGATTCCCGTCCGAGTTCATGAAGTACGGCGGCGCGTCCGACGACATCGGTGGCGAGTTCTGGGCCGGCAAAAGCGGGCTGGGCAGCATCGAGCTACGCGACGCCGCGTCATGCGCCCACGGCTACGGCAAAAACGAAGTGTCGGCTGAAGCGTTCACCGGCGGTCAGCCGTTCCAAAGCTCGCCCTGGGACCTAAAGCTTCGCGGCGACTGGGCCATGACGGAAGGCATCAACCACTTCGTCCTTCACGTCTACATCCACCAGCCCTACGACAATCGCCTGCCCGGCGTTAACGCCTGGTTCGGCACCGAGTTCAACCGCAAGAACACTTGGTTCGACGAGTCCAAAACCTGGATCGATTACCTCCGACGCTCGCAGTTTCTGCTCAAGCAAGGCCAATTCGTCGGCGACATAGCTTACTTCATCGGCGACGACGCGCCGAAGATGAGCGGCCCGCGCCTACCCGACATCCCGCCGGGCTACAACTTTGACTGGATCAATAGCGAGTTGATCCAGCGTATGTCCGTCCGCGATGGCCGCCTTGTGCTTCCGAGCGGCATGAGCTACCGCCTGCTGGTGCTGCCACCGCAAAAAACCATGCGGCCGGAACTATTGGACAAGATCAAGGACCTGGTCGCCGACGGCGCCGCCATCTTCGGACCCGAACCGACATCATCGCCCAGCCTGAAAGATTACCCCGCTTGCGACGAGCACCTTCGCCAGACCGCCCGCGCGCTCTGGCAAGACTGTGACGGCCTGGCAAAAACGCAAGCCACTTTTGGCCGCGGCCAGGTCTTCTGCGGCCCGGCCCTGCAACCGGCGCTGGACGCGTTAAGAGTCTCGCCCGATGTCAGCGGTCTTGACGCATCGGTGCCCTGGACGCACCGCGCCGGGCCTGGCTTCGACATCTACTTTCTATCCAATCAGAAGAGCGAACCCCGCATGGTGACGGCGTCGTTCCGCGTTAGCGGCCGTCAGCCGGAATTGTGGAACGCGGTGGACGGCACGCGCCGCGACCTGACGACTTTCACCGACCACAACGGCCGCACCGAAGTGCCGCTGACTTTCGGACCGCGCGAGTCGTATTTCATCATCTTCGCCAAGCCCGCCGCCGGGCGGCCCGCGGGCGACAACAAACCCCCCCAAAAAGAAAGCCATTCCATCTAAGGGCCTTGGGCCGTCCGCTTCAAGCCCTTCGATGCGGTGCCGGTCGACGCCACGTTCGATCAACTTGTGGCCTGGCCCCAGCGGCCGGAAGCGGCAATCCAGCACTTCAGCGGCACGGCGACCTATTCCAAAACCTTCACCCTCGCCGACGCCCCCGCCGGCACGCCCACATGGCTGAACCTCGGCGCGTTCCGCGGCATCGCGCACGTCCGCCTCAACGGCTCCGACGTCGGCCGGGTGTGGTGCGCGCCTTGGACGATCGACGTATCGAACGCGCTCCGACCCGGCGAAAACCGTCTGGAAGTCGACTTTACCAATCCGTGGCTCAATCGCTTCGTGTTCGAATTGAGCAAGGCCAAAGACCCGCGGGCAATCTTGCTGTCCGTTTCAGCGAAGCTGAACGGTGTCGAGCCGCAAGCGTCATG
>JBQCCH010000742.1:0-2370 GCA_051962375.1 Tepidisphaeraceae bacterium | reverse complement strand
GTTGATCTTCGCGTCCATCCACCCGCAAGGCTGGGCCGCCATCCCGGCGCTGGCGAGCATCGGCCTTGTGCTGGCCCTGATCCGCCAGTGGCGCGGAAGCTTGGTGCCTTCGATGGTGGCGCACGCGCTGCACAATGGCGCTTTGCTGGGCGTGGTACTGCTGGTGTTGCACTGAGGAAGCTATCTGAGGAAGCGAGTTGGGGGCGCTAGCTGAGGGAGCTACCGGACGATTTCCACGCCGCCCGATATCGTGGCGGTTCCGCCCCCGGTCGGCGCAACGGGGATGGGCAAGGCAGAGGTGTATTCGATCGTGCCGTTGGTCATATTGAGCGTGTCGCAGACGAAGGAGCCGGTGATTTTGCCGGTGGAGTTGACGGTCATCTTGCATTGGGGGCCGTAGATGATGGCGCGGAGGGGGTTGGAGTTGCTCAGTGCGATCGTGCCGGCGGTGGTCATGTAGACCGTGAGCTTGTAGCCGTTGGTGTTGACGGTGACGCCGCCCCCGAACGTGCAATTGTGGCTGCAGTAGATCGTCGTGTTGCCCGACAGGGTCAGGGCAAAGGTGCCGGTCAGGCTGAGGTCGTAGACCGAATAGTTGCCGGCGACCGTGTAGCCGCCGCTGGATGCGCTGAAGCTGCCGCCCGGCGGCGTGGTGCACCCGGTGGGGGTTGTCACATTGGCATAGCTGATGTTGGCCCCCATGTCGGTCTTGGAGCCCGAAACGTGGCCGGCGGGTGAGGCCGAGTTATAGAGGATGTCGCCATCGATCAACGACGTGCCCGAGAGCGACCAAGTTCCATTCGACGCCACGACCACCGAACCGGTTTCACTGCTGGTTCGCTGGATCAGCGAGGCGTGTCCCATGCTGATGCTGGTCAGTGCGACCATGCTGTAAGGGAGACTCGCCTGGTAGGCGATGGACGTGGCGGTGACGTCGCAGGTGGGTTTGCCGATGACCTGCGCGAAGATGAGCGGGACGGCATTGCCGCGGGCGCTGCTGCGTTGGGCGATGACCTGGACCGCATTCGGATTGCTGCCGCCGGCCGTGAATGTGCGGGCGGTATCGTCCCAGGTGCCGGTCTGAACATCTGTGCTGAGGAGGGAGAGGGTGGAGCCGTCCACGTAATTTTGGATGGCCACCTGTTGCGCCTTGGTGACGGCGGTCCCGTCGCTGAGGCCGGAGACGGCGTATCGCGCGGCAGCGTCGGTGGCGTTGCGCAGTTCGGTTTTGGCCGTCTGCACCCGGCCCCAATCGACGGCCAATGAAATGAGCGCCATCAACCCGGTCATCATGACCGCGCAGTAGACGAGCAGCATCGCTTTGGGTCGTCGGTCCGCCATAGGCAGCGATCCCGCGAGGAATCGCTATGTCGTAGATCGACCCATTCAGGTATCCACTTGATGTCCACACCGCTTATGCGGACCTTGCCGGCAGAAGGGGTGGCGCGGTGCGGGCGCCAGGGCCAAAACGAGGCCGCCCGCAATTCCGTCTGCGGGCGGCAGGGGGGCAGTGGGATGGAAGCGTCGTGCGGGGGTTTACTTGACCGTCACAATCTTGCCCTTGATGTGGGCGGTGATGTAGAAGCCGCCGACGT
Organism: Tepidisphaeraceae bacterium; assembly: GCA_051962375.1. Taxonomy (GTDB): domain Bacteria; phylum Planctomycetota; class Phycisphaerae; order Tepidisphaerales; family Tepidisphaeraceae; genus RYN-431. Next base: position 775 of record JBQCCH010000742.1, on the reverse strand, counting down.
TGTTGCTCCATTCGTACGCGTCCATCGTCGCCAGGAACAGGCGGGTCGCGCCGGCGGGCGGGATAAACTGCTGCACTTCGCCCGAGCTGGTCCGTCCGTCGCCGATGAAGAAAGGCTGGCGGAGCTTGGGAGAGAGCGTTTTGAAGTCGCGGCTGGCATCGGTGGAGAAGTCCAAGGCCTCGGGGGCGGTGTATTTGCTGGGCGTTTTGTCGTTGAGAAAGATGCCGATGGTCGAGTTGATAGGGGCGCTGACGTTGGCGATGCCGTTTTCCGCGCCGGCGGAGTTGCTGACGATCTGGTTGGTCGCGCCGTCGGCGTCATTCAGCGACTGGCCGGCCGCATTGGTGGCGCCGCCGTTCACGCCGTCCATGGTAATGGGGACGCCGCCGGAGATCGTGATCCCGCCCGCCTGAATGGGGGAGGCTTTTTTGGGAGCGTAGTCGCCCCACTGGGCGTAGTTGCTCAGGGCCGAACCCGCGCTGGTGGAGCCGCCGGTCACAAAACCGGTGCCGCTGGACAGGGTTTTATCCGTGCCGGCGTCGGTAAAGGCGGTGCCTGCGTAGTCGGGATTGTTGTGGGGGTTGTTGACGCTGGCGATTGAGCCCGAGGGCATGCCCGAGAGCCACGGGTTGTCGGTCGCGGGGACGAAATACTCGAATCGGCCGTTGCCGGCGGCGCTGGAGACGCCCTGGTAGTTGATCATGGCAATGCTGTCGGAGCTGATGTCGGCGACGCGGCTGCCGTTGATCAGGCCCAGGAACAACAGGGGCACGCC
>JBQCCH010000741.1:0-2041 GCA_051962375.1 Tepidisphaeraceae bacterium | reverse complement strand
CGATGCGCCGCGGCGCCGTCTTTTCGATGTAAATGCAATCCACCGGGCAGGCCTTGGCGCACAAGTCGCAGGCGATGCACTTGTTCAGCTCAAACTCGTGGATCCCCCGGTACCGCGGCGCAAAACTCAGCCGCTGCTCCGGATAATTCACCGTCACCGGCTTCATGAAAATGTACCGCAGCGTGATCTTCATCCCGATGAAGACGCCCTGCAGCGTGTCGAAAATGTCGCGAAAGTATTGGCCGACGCTCATTCGTGAATCCAGCCCGGCAAATTAGAGACAAACTGCGGCAAAGTCTACAGTTTCTCCCCGCCTGCGACCGATAACTCTTTCACGTCGTTCAACGGAGTGATCGAACATGAAGCAAGACTTTTCCATCGAATTCGCCTGGCGGGCGTTCCTCGCGGTGATGATCATCGCCGCCGCCGCCATGAGCGTGGTGCTGATTTACTCGGCCTTTTTCGCGGCGCTGGGCCGGCAATGGTCGAGCGTCTCGGTGTACGCCGCCATGGCCACCGGCCTCGCCGCCGGCACCGCCTGGCTTTGCTACAATCGCAATGAACTGAGCGAAATCTGAGCAACTCGCAACGCTGAATGATGAATGCTGAAAGAATCGCCTTTCAGCATTCGTCATTCGGCATTTGCCGAGCTTGCCAGCTCCAGCGTCGCGCCCGGCTGCAGGACGACGTTCACCAGCGTCCCGTCCGCGATCGCGCCGTTGGCCATCTCAACCGCGCCCTTGGTTGTCGGCAGCGTCACGTTCAGGATCGTGCCCGAACTGACCGACAATTCGCCCTCCACCAGATCCTTCACCCGCCCCTGGATGATCCGCGGCGGGCCCATGATCGGCGTCACGAACAACCCGCCGCTCGGCACGGTGTACACCTTGCGCGCCGTCCCGCGGATCACCGCGTCGATCGGCTGATCCACCGGCCCCGCGTACGTCCCGCCCGCCGCCTGCAGGTGCAGTTCGTACGTGCTGTTGTGCGGACGAAACACCACCGTCGAGCCGTTGACGGCAATCACTTTACCTTTGGTCGCGTGCGAAAGAGCCATAAGCGCGACACGATAGCCGATCCCTTGGCGGCTTCAACTCCGCCCGCACCGCCCCGCGTCTGGCCCGGCCCCGCTCAGGCGAAAACCCGCCCTTCCAGCCGATACCGCGGATGCGCCCGTACGGCCGAAAAATCGGTCGCCCGCCACGCCTCCCACGTCCCCACCGCCGCGATCACCGCATCCAGCGCGTCGCCGCCCGGATTGCGCTGGATGATCCGCACCCAGCGGTCGTCGATCGTCACCACGCTCCGCAGCCGCTCCAGGATCAGCCGCCGATTCGTCCGCCGCTTCGCCGTCAGCGGTCCCCCGGCCGGCTGCTTGTAGTTGTTGTGCGGAACGCCCCATCGCTTCAGCGTCGATCCGGGGCAAGCTTCCACCACCACCCGCTGTGCCTCGCTCACCGCGTCAAAAGGCACGATGATCGTCCCGGCCGAAGCGTGCAGTGGCGCCAGCACGTTCCGCATGCCGTAAAACGTCTGGCAGATGATGCGATAGTGATAGCAATCGAAGGGCGTCTTCGTTTCCCGGTCCGTCAGCCGCCGCACGTGCATCTCCCGCCCCAGCGCCCGCGCGATCGCCACGCACTCCCGCCCAAACGCATACGCATCCTCCGCCTGCCGCTGCACCCAGGCCAATTGATCCGCCAGCCCCGTCATCTTCGCGGCAATCTCGATCGGCAACGCGAACGGAAAATCCATCCCCCAGAGCGCTCGCCGCGACGCTTGGATCATGCTCACCAACGTCGTCATGCACGGCTCACGTTCATCGGTGCCGCACAATGCGCCCAGCCGGTCCACCGCATCGACCCGCATCGCGGCCGTATCGAGCTGCGCCACCCACGCATTCCGCCCGGCCAGGCGAGCGCCGGAAAAATCGACGCCGTACACCCGCTCAATCCTCACGCCGGCACCTCTTCAATGTCCAACGCCGATCGCATGAACCGATCAAACCACGCGTGCCGCTGCCTGATCTCATTCACCCCGC
>JBQCCH010000740.1:0-2854 GCA_051962375.1 Tepidisphaeraceae bacterium | reverse complement strand
GAGCAGCGGCTGCTGAACAACCTGCTGCGGTTCAAGATCGGCAAGGTCGATGCGAATACCGAATTTGCCGCGCCGGAGAATGCGACGGAATTCATCAATTCGTCGTTCGGCTACTCCCCGACGATTACCGGCTTGCCGACCTACCCCGATCCGGCGATGTCTTTTAATGTGTTTGTCTACCCTGCGCCGTGGCTGTACGCGGGGTATGGCATTTATGACGGGGGCGATGGCGTCACTACCGGCGATCATCCGCCGACGACCGCGTGGCGTAGCCCGACCGACTACTTCCAGATTGCCGAGCTGGGCGTGCGATGGGTGTTGGCCGACAATACCTTGCCCGGACGCGTGGCGGGGGGCGTGTTTTATACCAACGGCGATTTCGAGAAATTCGACGGCACGCACCAGAGCGGCACGTCGGGCTTCTACTTCGTGGCCGACCAGAAGCTCTACCACTACAACTACTACGCCAAGGACGATCCGCGCGGCCTGTATGCTTTCGCGCAGTACGGGTGGGGCGATCAGCAGGTGAATGATTTTCGCGAGCACGTTAGCGCGGGCCTCACGTGGATGGGCCCGTACCCGGCCAAGAGCCTCGATTCGCTGGGCGTCGCGGTCAGCACGGTCTTCTTTTCCGATGCGGCCGGTGCGCCCTTCACGCGCGACAGTGAGACGAACGTCGAAGCCTACTACAACTTTCAGGCGACAACCTACCTCAGCATTAAGCCCGATCTGCAATACATCGTCCACCCCGGCGGCGATGCGGCGCTGAAGGATGCGCTGGTGGCGACGCTGCGGGTGACGGTCGCCTTTTAATCCGCGCGTTTCTGACTGGGTCGCACAGCGTTTGCGTCGCGGCGCGCATACGATTCGGGCATGGATTCACCCGAGTGCGTGCGCTTCGATCAGGTCTTTCGGCTGACGGCCGATTCGGTGGAGGAAACCGCGGACGATGTCGCCCGGGAAGAGCCGCTGGAGATTCGCGCCCGCGGGCGGGCGGTGAGCATCACGATGCGCACGCCCGGGCACGATGCGGAGCTGGCCGCCGGTTTTTTGATCACCGAGGGGCTCGTCAAGCGCCCGGGCGATATCCTGAAGATCGATGCATGCGATCGCAATGAAGAGGGGAACCTGCTGAATGTATTGCTGGCGCCGGAGGTGTATGTCGATTTCGACAAGCTCACGCGCCACGTGTTCGCGGCCTCCAGCTGCGGGCTGTGCGGCAAGGCCACCATCGATGCCATCCGCGCGAACTTCCCGCCCATCGCGTGCGGGGATGCGAGTGATGTGTCTCTAGATGTCGCGCGCGTGCTCCCGTTGATGGACACGATGCGGGCCGCGCAGGCGACGTTCGATCGCACGGGCGGGCTGCATGCGGCGGCGCTGTTTGATGAGCGCGGGGAGTTGGTCGTGTTGCGCGAGGATGTCGGGCGGCACAATGCCGTCGATAAGGTGCTGGGGCATGCGCTGTTCGCGGGGCTGTTGCCGTTGCGTCGGCATGTGCTCCTGGTGAGCGGGCGGACGTCGTTTGAGATCATGCAAAAGGCCCTGGCCGGGGGCGTGCCGATCGTGGCGGCGGCTTCCGCGCCGTCGAGCTTGGCCGTCGACTTCGCCCGCGCCAATGGCCAAACGCTCATCGGGTTTCTCCGCGCCAATCGGATGAATGTCTACGCCCATGCGCATCGCATTAAGCCCAGCATTAGTGCGGGCGTGCGTGCAAGCGCGGGGGCGGCTAAGGTGTGAGCGTTCTTTTTTATTGAGGGAGATTGGCTGTGAAATTACGACTGCGTGGCAATTCCGTTCGCCTGCGATTGGGCCAGAGCGAGGTGCGTCGGCTCAGCGAGGGCGAAGCGTTGACCGAGACGTTGAACTTCGGCCCCGGGGCCGCGTCGTTCGCGTACACGCTTCGGCCGAGCGGTGATTTTCAGCCTCCCGCGATCACGTTCGCCGACGGCGAACTCGTCGTGAGCTTGTCCGCGCGCGACATCGATGCCTGGGCCGCCGGCGATGCGGTCGGCATCCGCGCCACGCAGGCGGCCGGCAAAAAGCACGAGATGGCGCTGCTGATCGAAAAAGATTTCGAATGCCTCGACAACGAGAACGGCGAATCGCAGGAGGATGCGTTCCCCTCCCCCAAACGCTGCGGCGAATAAGCGAACCTCGCGCATCCCTCGCATATCGCTCGCGATCGCGCTTCCTCACGCGGCCAGCAGGGGCGCCCGGGGCGCTTCGGCGCGGGTGAGGTCGTACTTCGCACGCGGCACGATCGGCTCGGCGTTCACGTGCTCCAGCCAGCGGTCGCGCAATTCGCGGGCGGCGTGGGCCACGCGCGGATCGCACACGCGTTTTGGCTTCGGCGCCTTCGGCAACTTCGCCGGCTTCTCAGCCTTTACCGGCGGCACGACTTCATCCGGCTGCGGAATGTGGAAGGCGAGGCCGTTACGAGCGGGGCCTCGAGCGGTTGACCTGTTGATCGGTTGGGAAGTTGATCGGTTGATCTGTTGATGGGTTGATCGGTGGGGGCGTTTAACGGTTGATGTGTTGCTCGGCTGAACCGTGGCGCTCGGGAGCGTCGGCGCGCCACTGATCAACGGATCAACCGATAAACCGTTCAACGCGGGCGTCTCGCCCGCAAGAATAAGCGGTTTCGCGTCGCTCCAGTGCGTGCCGGGCGGGATGGGGAGGACGACGCGGTCTTCGCGGATGCTGCCGCCGTTGGTTTTGCTGGGGAACCACCAGGGCGTGGTGGTGTCGCCGTGGCGGATGCGTTTTTGCCAGAAGATGTGCGTGCGCGATTTTTTCTCCGAGCCCGATCGAAACGCCAGCGGCACGAAGCCCATCGCTTCCCAGAACCGGT
>JBQCCH010000739.1:0-2582 GCA_051962375.1 Tepidisphaeraceae bacterium | reverse complement strand
AACACTTCCGCATCGATCGAGCTCTTTTGCGGAATCGGGAACGGGGACAGCGTCTTTTGCGTCACGTGCTGGCCGTCCGGCGCTAGAAATGGTCCCAGCGGCGATTCGGCGGTCACGGCAGTGATTTTTCCATCGAGCGTGGGATACGAAAAATATCGCCCGCCCTTGCGGATGAGGGAACTGGGCGCCCAATACTTCAAGTCAAAATCGGCCGGAAAGCTCGACCCCTGAAAGCTCCAGTTCAAAAAATCTTTCGAAGTCCAAACCACCGGCGTTCCCGAAGTCTGCAGGCCTTTGCCCCAGCCGTCGGTGGTAGCGTAGCAGTAGAACGTTCCGTCAAAATCAACAATGCTCGGATCGGCCAACAAGTCGGGGATCAGGGCATTGCCGAAGTTGAGCTTGTCATTTAGTGCGGGGTCGCTGGTGGTCGTCTGTGCCAGGCTCGTCGCTGATACGCACGAAGCGAGCAAGACACCAAGGGTCAAAACAGCACGGCGGCAGGGGGCGGGGTGTTGGCGGAGTTTCATTGATCCCTCTCTGAACAAGGTCCGGCGGGCCGCGCATCAAGGCTTCGGCGAAGCGCTCTGTGCGGGCGAAACATTCTGTGCCGGCGAATCATAGTGATACGTGAACGAATCGACGTCGACGGTTCCCGCATCCGCGTCGTTATTGTACGAAAAGATGCCGATGCGGTCGCCGCGATAGTCGCCCCAGCCGAGCGGGTACGGGTCGCCGAACGGCGTAAAAGTCTGCCCGTCCGTGCTGTAGGCCCAGGTGCTGCGGCCATCGAGTCCCCAGGTCGAGCGCAGCCACAGGGTCTTGCCCGCAATCACCGGGCCGCGGGTGATCGTTTTGCCGTGCGCCGATTCCAGCGTGAGAACGCCGTCCTTCCTGCGAACGCCGATCGTGCCGTAATCCGCGGAGTAGTGGCAAAGGCCCGCCACCTGTCCGTCGGCCATCCCGCTGAGGTCGAATGACACCGTGGCGACATTCGACCGCGTGCGCATTGAGCGCTGCGTCAACGTGTTGCCGGCTTTCTTCAGGTTGTCGCGCTCCAGCGGTCGAAAGGCGTGCAATCGCAGGAAGCCCGGGCGCTCCGTGAGCGACCATTTGTCGGCCCGGGGCTGATAGTTCCACTCCCATTGCACGCCCAGCGCCGGGCCGGAGAAATCGTCGTCACTTTGCGGAACGACAATCGGCAGATGGAGCACCGGCTTGGGGGCCGACCAAACCATCGTTCCGATCCCGTCTTTGCCCACGTCCCCCAGGATGGGCCAGCCCTTGACCCAATGCACCGGCAGCAGGCTGGCGCAGCGTCCTTCCCAGGCGCCGGAGCCGTGGTGCGTGAGGAAATACCAGTCGCCGCTTTCCGTCTGGACGATGCCCCCCTGATTTGGCTCGCGTGCGGCTTTCTGCGCGTGGCTCAGTTGCTGCTTCTCCGTGTACGGCCCGGCCACGTTCTTGGCACGCTGCATCATGACCTGCCGGCCCTGCCGCGTGGACTCGCTGTAGAAGTGGTAATACGTTCCGTCGATCTTGTAGAGCTTGTTCGCTTCCCGGCCCGATCCCTCGTTCAGCAGCACCCGCCACCCGGGTACTAGATCGCGCCCGTCCGGGGTGAGCTTGAACAGCCAGGTTTTATATCCGTCCTTAAAGTGCGTGCCGACGAAATAGCCCTGTCCGTCATCATCCCAGAAGGGGCAGCAATCATCCCAGCCGGCCTCGCCCATCACGCGATGCAGCGGCTCCCACGGCCCGGCGGGGCTGGTCGCCGTCGTCATAAAATACCCCTCGTCCGGCGTTCCGAAGTAGATCCAGAATTTGTTCTGATGGTATCGAATCGAGCCCGCCCACACGCCGTGGCCGTACCGGTTCATGCGGTCCCAATTCAGGTTCGGGCCGATCTGCGTCAGGTCCGTAATCGCGTGGCCGGCAATCGTCCAATTGACCAGGTCGCCCGACTTCAAAATCACCATGCCCGGCGAGTACTGAAACGTCGACGAAATGGCGTAGTAGGTCGAGCCAACGCGAATGCAGTCAATATCGCTGTAATCGCCGGGCAATACCGGATTGCAGTAGGTGCCATCCCGCTGGTCGCCCCATTGGCCGGTGGACTCCCAAGGCATCGGTTTGTCCTGTGCCTGGAGGGAGGCACTCAAGAGCAGGACCACGCCGGCGGAAACGAAAATTCGGCGCATCGGTTCTCCCGATTCTTTAAAAGGGACTCAAAAAATCGCCACAACAAAGACTGGCGCTGGCAGCATGTCTCGCGGCCAGTCGTCATTTGATCCGCAGCAGGACCGACCCATGCGCAGGCACCGGCAGCGTGAGCGTGTCCGACGACGGCTTGAGGTCCTGATGCGCCCAGAGATCGCGCACCTGATGCATTCCGGACAGGCCGACGTCACTGGCGGCCAGATCGACGTCGGCGGCCGCATTGCTCCGATTGAACAGCCCGACGACCTGGTCGCCGTTTTCGAGCGGCTTCACCCAGACTTCGATTTGCTTCGATTGACGCACTCGCTTCGCTTTGGCGCAGCGCGCGTCCTGATTCACCTTGAGCACGTCATCGTTGGTGAGCA
>JBQCCH010000738.1:0-2180 GCA_051962375.1 Tepidisphaeraceae bacterium | reverse complement strand
ACGATCGACGGACAAGGGAAGATCTGGTGGGACGCGTTCCTGAAAATCAAGAACACGCCAGCCGCCAAAGATCCGAAAAACCATCGGCCGTTCATGTGCGTGCTTCGCGATTGCGAGCGCGTGCTGGTGCAGGGCGTCACGTTCACAAACTCGCCCAGCTTTCACCTCGTGCCCGGCGGTTGCACCGATGTCAGCATCGATCACTGCACGTTCAAGGCGCCCGCGAAAGCCCCAAACACGGACGCGGTCGATCCATCGGGATGGCACTTCGAAATCTCGAATTGCACGTTCGACACTGGCGACGACTGCATTGCCGTCAAAGCCAGCGGCGAATCGACGCCGCAGCGCCTGTCATGCGAAGATTTTTCGATCCACGACTGCACCTTTCAGCACGGGCACGGGCTTTCGATCGGCGGGCAGACGCCGGGCGGCATGCGGAACATGGTCGTTCGCGACTGCACGTTCGAAGACACCGACGCCGGCATCCGCATGAAAGCCGCCCGCGGATCAGGCGGGTTGGTGGAGCATCTGTCTTACGACAACCTCACGATGAACCGCGTGAAAGTTCCGATCTACATCACAAGCTATTACCCCCGAGCGCCGGAGAACCTGGCCGACGATCCTGCGCAGCCGGTGACGGCGACGACGCCCATCTGGCGCGACATCCGGATCAGCAATGTGACCATCACGAATTCACCGGAGGCCGGCCGCATCATTGGATTGCCCGAGATGCCGGTGCAGGACATTATTCTGACCAACGTGCACATCTCGGCCGAGAAAGGCCTGCAGGCGTATTACGCCAAGGAAGTCCGCTTCGTGGATTCGTCGCTCACCGTTCATAAAGGCGAGCCACTGATCACCCACGAAGCGACCATCACCGGATTGAAGATCGGGCGAAAGCCCTGACCGCTCCGCCCGCGTCAGCGAGCGAGAAAATCGGTGAATGTGCCTTCCAGCATCATCTTCACTTCGCGGGCCACTTCCGCTTCGGTGAGGCGGCGGCCCGTGTCGATCAGATCGGCATACTTGCTCGCCAGCACACGCCCCAGCACGTGCCGGCTGTGATCCCATTTGTAGATGAGCTGATCGAGCACGCGGGCATCGGAGTGTTGCGGGATGAAACTGGTCCCCAACAGTTCAATCCGCATCGTCTCAATTTCAGCGATCAGGCTCGGGTTGTTCAAAAACCACCAGCAGCCGAACACCATCAAGTTGCCGAATTTTCGTGCGGCGACGCAAAGCTCGTGCTGGTTCTCGCGAGCGAGCATCGTCACGAAAAATTTATTCTTCGGGAACTCGCGACAGAGGTGGACGACCGATTGCACATCGGATTTGCCCAACATGTCGCCGGCGTCTCCGAGCGAGGGATTCACCTGAAGGCGTGAGCCGATCATCATCGCAAAGGGCAGCCCCCGCTCCGCACACACGGGAAGGACGGCTTTTTCGAGAATCGTCTGGCCGGCGTGGGCGAGCGCGTCGGTTGGGTCGGCGGGCAAACGAAACTCGGGCGGCAAACTGACAGCCAGGTAAATCGCGTGTTGACGGTCGATCCAGTCGCGCAGGAACCGCTGCACTTCCGCGATGGTTTCGGGTGAAATCGACGAATCGACCTTGTACCCCCACTCCGCCAGCTTCTTGGCCGCGGTCGGCCAGGCGCGCAGAAAGGGGTCGATGCGCAACACGGCCGCAAACCGCGGATCCGAGCCCACCTTTGGATCGGCAAGCCATCGCCGCCGCTCATTATCATCGAACACCGGATTGGTCATCGTGATCGAAGAGACATTCGCCACCTCCATCACGCGATCGATATAGGCATTCGGGTTTTGCTGCTCAAAATATCGGCGATACGGGTCCAGGGTCTTTTCGTTCGGATCGAGGCCGAGCTTTTGCAGCGTCGTAAGAACGCCTCGGCAGGCTTCACTCAATGGCGTACGGTCAACGAACAATTCTTTCCAAATGTGATCCGCCTGCTCGCGCTTGGACATTTTCCAGAACTGCTCGTAGGGCAGCTTGGTGTCGGGCACAAACCGGAAGACCTCTGCCACCAGGTAGTGATACGTGACTAATTCATCGACGCCCCAAAGCATCAGTCCCGCGGCGTCTGTCTTCGCGCCGGCATGCGGAACCGGGGTTCCAAAGGTGGGCGGATACAGGTGCGTGTGCATGTCGCGCACCGGCTG
>JBQCCH010000737.1:0-5908 GCA_051962375.1 Tepidisphaeraceae bacterium | reverse complement strand
GCGAAGGCGGCGGAATCGCAATGGCTCACCCCCGACGGCCGACTCAAGGGGCCCGGCTATTTCGCGCATCTGCTGGCGGCGGCTTGGCTCATGGTGGGGGAGCGAACGAATGATCCGCACTGGCGCCAATGCGTCACCCGAGCGGCGGACGCGCTCTGGCAAACCTGCCGCGACCCGGCCGGCCATTTTCTCGAACACTGGGACGCGACCGGGAATGGACCGATGAAAAAGACTGACCCAATGAAGAAGCCCAACCCGATGAAGAAGACTGAACTGATCTGGGACGCCAGCGCCGCCCGCCTGTTTTTCGACGCCGCCCACGCAGAATCCGCCCACCGCTGAACCGGCCGCACTCGACGCGCGAGCCGATCGAGCCTATCATCCCGAGTCGGTCGGACAGTACCGCGCCCGTCCGCCGCCACCACATTGGGGAAAATGTTGCGATTTTATGTGAAATTACTGGTGATGCTGGGATTGTTCTGGTTTGCGGCCAAAGCGTCGCACCGGACGGCGGTCCTCGCGGAGATCCATCGGCTGGAAGCGCTCCGCGCGCAATCGTCCGTTCCCTTCCTCGCCGCCAACGCCAGCGCCGCCGACCATTACGCCGCCGCCAAGCAGGCGCAGCTCTGCTTCTATTGCACGCTCCGCATCGGCCAACTCCAGGATTAGCCGCTTTTTCGCCCGGCTCGATCGAACGCGCTAGTGAAACATCTCGCGCATCTTCGCGCCGATGTCGTCGCTGCGCATCAGGCTCTCGCCCACGAGCACGCCCCGCACGCCGGCCTTGGCGAGTTTGAGAACGTGGTCTTTGGTGTGGATGCCGCTCTCGCTGACCAGCACCGTCGGATCGGCCACCAGTTCCAGCATCCGCAGCGTCGTGCCCAGGTCGGTCTTGAACGTCCGCAGGTCGCGGTTGTTGATCCCCAGCAGGCTGTAGCTGCGGTGGGGGAAGCCGATCACGCTGTCGCGCACGCGGATCAGGTTTTCCATGTCATGCACTTCATTCAGCACGGTCATCTTCAACTCGGTCGCCAGGATTTGCAGATCGATCATCACGTTCGTCGGCAGGCACTCGGCGATGAGCAGAATCGCATCCGCACCGGCCGCCCGGGCTTCATACACCTGGTACGGATCGATGATGAAATCCTTCCGCAACACCGGCAACCCAACGGCCGCCCGGACTTGCTTCAGGAAATCCAGATGCCCCAGAAAATACTTCTCATCCGTCAACACGCTGATCGCATCGGCGCCGTTGTCGGCATAGATGCGCGCGATTTCGCTCGGATTGAAATCTTCCCGAATCAGCCCCGCCGAGGGGCTCGCCTTTTTCACCTCGGCGATCACATTCACCGGCTTGGCGACCGGGTCTTTCGCGATCGCCTGAAAAAAATTGCGCGGCGGCGCCTGGTCCGCGATCTGCCGCTTCAATTCCTCCACCGGGTGAAGGATCGAACGCTCTGCCACCTCAAACTTCTTGGTGGCGATAATTTTCTCCAGCATGGTTTGCATGGGCCGATCCTGTAAGATCACGCGGTCGTTTGGGACCTGACGTAGGGGCTCGAACTCTAAGGGAGCCGCAGCGCTTGTCAATCGTAGCCCTGTCCATTGTAGCCATTGAGTTGTTGAATCCCACGGCCTTCTACCTGTGCTGGCTCGGCCTCGCGATCTGGGCCGCCCTCATGACCGGCATCCTTCGGCCACGACACGGCTACGTCGACCGCGCCATCGAGCGCGACGAGCGCGGCCTGCTCGCGCCCCAGCGCGCCGCCGATTGGCCTCACGTCCTGCTGCTCGTCCGCGGGGCGGCCGCCTGCTTTGCCATCTGGGTGCTCGTGTTGCTCGTTTATTCGCTCATCCGCAAGCCCGGCGTCGATGGCACCGGCGCACTCCGCTGGTCGCCCGCCGACCAGGTGCTGCTCCAATTGCTCGCGCCGGGCATCGCCTGGGCCGTCGGGTATGCGATGCTCGCGGGCCAAAAATCCCTCTGGCTGGTCGGCTATCGCGTGCGGCGGATATTCAACGGCCTGCTCAGCGGTGTGCTCGGCATTTTCATCGCCTTGCCGATCGTCTACTTCGCGCTTCAGGGCACGCTCTGGTTCTGGACATCCGTCCACATCGATCACCCGCAGAAGCAGGATTTGCTCATCGCCATGGAAGAAACGACCAACACGCTCATCCGCGCCGGCGCGGTGGTAGGGGCCGTCGTGATGGCGCCGCTGTTTGAGGAATTGCTGTTTCGCGGCTTCATCCAAAGCGCCGCCCGCCGGGCCACGCGTTCGCCGGTGCTTGCCATCGCGATTTCCAGCGTCCTGTTTGCCCTCGTCCATCCCGGCTGGACGATGCCGCCGATCTTCGTCTTCGCCATCCTGCTCGGACTGGTCTACGAACGCACCCACAACCTCTGGGCCACCACCGTGATGCACGCGCTATTCAACGCCTTCACCCTGATCACCACCCACGCCTGATTCCGCACCGGCCGCTTTCGCCGTCGCGCATTCTTTCTACAATCGTCCCCCTATGCCGATCCCGATCGATGAACAGATTGCCTTGCTGTCGCGCCGCTGTGAACGCATCATCAGTGAGCAGGAACTCCGCACCAAGCTGCAGCGCAGCGCCGCGACCGGCAAGCCCCTGCGCGTGAAGCTGGGGATGGATCCCACCGCCCCCGACGTCACGCTCGGCCACTGCGTGCCCTTGAAGGTGGTGCGGCAATTCCAGGACCTCGGCCACAAGGCCGTCCTCATCATCGGCGATTACACCGCCCGCGTCGGCGATCCCACCGGCCGAAACGCCACCCGGAAAGTCCTCAGCGGCGAAGAAATCGACGCCAACGCCAAAACCTACGTCGCCCAGGTGGCCAAAATCCTGCGGATGGACGAAGCCCATCTGGAAGTCCGCTACAACGGCGAATGGCTCGGGAAAATGGGGCTCGTCGACATCATCAAGCTCGCCGCCCGCAAGAGCGTCGCCCAGGTGCTCACGCGCGAAGACTTCGCAAAGCGCTACGCCGAGGGCGTCGACATCCGCCTGCACGAAATTCTCTACCCGCTCCTGCAAGGCTGGGACAGCGTGATGATCGACGCCGACATCGAAATGGGCGGCAGCGACCAGCTGTTCAACAATCTTGTCGGCCGCGAGTTCCAGAAAGAAGAAGGCAAGGACGGCCAATGCGTGTTCGTCACGCCGTTGCTCGTCGGGACCGACGGCGTGAAGAAAATGAGCAAGTCGCTCGGCAATTACGTCGGCGTCACCGATCCGGCCGGCGGGGCGGGGGGCATGTTCGGCAAGATCATGTCGCTCCCCGACGTTTTGATGAACAGCTATTACACGCTGCTGACCGACCTGCCGCCTTCGGAATTTGAGCCGCTCATCGCCGCCAGCCCGCGCGACGCAAAAGTCCGTCTCGCCAAGCACCTCATCACCTGGCTGCACGACGCCGCGGCCGCGGATCAGGCGGAAAAAGACTTCATGACCGCCACGCACGGCGGCGTGCCCAGCGACATCCCCGAACTGCCCGTGCCGGCCGGCCCGCAGTCGATCGTCGGCCTGCTCGTGGCGGCGAAAATCGTTGGCACGAACAGCGAAGCCATCCGCAAAATCCGCGAAGGCGCCGTGAAGCTGGATGGCGAAAAAGTGACCGACACCAAAGCCGCCGCCGAAGTGACGGCCCCGCGCGTGCTGCAGATGGGCAGCAAAAAATTCGTCCGCCTCACGCCCGCCTGAGCCAGGCGTGCCCGCCGGCCGCGCCTCAGGCTCCCGGGCCGAGCGTGACGATCGTCATCGGGTCGAAGGTGTACTCATCGAGCAACTGCTTCAGCGATGCCGGCGTCACCGCCAGCAGCGTCTGCATGTCGTCATCCAGCGAGCGATACCCGCCGGTGTAGATCCACTGATTTCCCAGCGCCCGCATCCGCCCCAGCGGCGATTCCCCGCTGAGCACCAGCCCGCTGGCGATCTTGTTCCGGGCCCGTTCCACTTCCGCGTCGTTCAGGTCTTCCTTCACGCGCTTCAATTCCTTCAGCGCAATGTCCAAGGCCTGTGCACTCTTATCCGGATCGGTCACCAGCGACAGATAGAAACTGCCGCACCCGTCGTGCGGATAAAAGCCGAAGTCGGCATCTTCGGCGATGGCGTTGTCGACCAGCGCCCAGTACAGGCGCGAGCCTTCACTGTCGCCGATCACATCGCTCAGCACGCGGGCGGCAAACCGCCGGTCGTCCTGGGCGCTCGGGCCGGAGGTCAGCGCCATCGTGTAGTGCCGATTCAACTTGGCATCGGTCAGGTCGTGCCGAGCCGCCTTCAATGACGGTTCGGCAATCGCCCGCGGCGCCGCTTGCGGCTTCCACGCGCCGCAATACTTCTCCGCCAGCCGGATGATCTCCTTGAAATCAAACCGCCCGGTCACCGCCAGCACCGTATTCCCCGGCCCATACCGCGTCTCAAAATACGCGGCCATCTCGTCGCGCTTCAGCTTCGTGATCGATTCCGCCGAGCCCAGAATGCTCATCCCCAGCGGGTGCTGCCCGAAGTGCAACTCCATCAGCTTCTCATAGATCACGTGCCCGGGATCGTCCAGGTACATGCTGATTTCTTCCAGAATGACGTTCTTTTCCGTGTCAAAATCGCTCGACCGAATCGCCGGCCGCAACAGGTGCGACAGGTGTTCCACCGCGCGCTCGGTGAACTCCGGAATGACGTTCGCGTAATACGCCGTCATCTCCTGGCTCGTGAACGCGTTGTACCGGGCGCCGATCTCGTCGAAGATCCGGTTCACGTCTTCCCACGTGTACTTGTCCGATCCCTTGAACATCATGTGCTCGAGGAAGTGCGACACCCCGTTCACATTCATCGTCTCGTCACGCGAGCCGGTCTTGACGAAGAACCCGGCCGCGAACGAGTGCGCATCGGGATTGTGCTCGGCCGCGATGGTCAGGCCGTTCTTGAGCTGGTGATGTTCGTAGGTGAGTGCCATAGTGTTACTGAATCGCCTCAATCTTAATCGTATGCGTCACCGGCTGCACTGCGCCGGCCGCTGCGTCAAAAAGCTGCCCCTGCCGTTCGACGATCTTCTTGACCAGCGCCGCGACTTCCGGCCCCGCGTTCGGCAGCAGCGTGTCGCTCTGATCCAGGTTGTGCAGCAATCCTTTCAAGAGCGGCGTCTCGGCGTTCTGCTGCTCCTGGATCTTCGATTGCACGGCGAAAAACGCGTCGTGAAACGGGTTGTCCACAAAATCCGCCGCCAGGTTGATCCCCGCCTTCAACTGATCGGCCGTGTATTCGTTCGATGCCTTGCCCCAAGTCAACTTGTACTTGCCCGCCGGCGCGGTCACCTTCAGCGTGAGCCGGTTCAGGTCCTGATTGAACGGGATGAATTGCGTCATCGTGGCCGTCGATTCAGGGTCTTTGTCCCCCTTGCCGGCCGTGAAGCAGAACGGGTAGCGCGTGCTGGTGATCGTCAGTTCACCCTTCTTGAAATCCACCACCTTGTGCGGCCCGGTCACTTCGGCGTGCGCCAGCGGAAGGTCCACATCGATCTCGCCCAGGTTCCCGTCAAAGCCCATCGCCTTCAGGAACGAATAGGCCATGATCAAATGCCCGTTCGGCCGCGGGTGAATGCCGTCGCCGCCGGCAACGATGTACCCTTCGCCCAGCTTGGCCTTGGCGGCCTTCATCGCGTCGATCATGTGGTCGTGCACATCCGCGAACGGCCACCCATGCTGCTTCGCCAATTCGCCCGCGACGCCGCTCAGCGTCGCCAGGTTTTCAGTGTATTGCTCCGGCGTCACGGAGCTGCGCTTGAACGATTTGGTGTCCACCGCGCCCGGGCCGCCGATCACCACGGTCGCGCCGGCGTCGGCGAACCGCTTCATCACCTCGGTCATGTTCTTTTTGTAATTGTCGCGAATCT
>JBQCCH010000736.1:0-3276 GCA_051962375.1 Tepidisphaeraceae bacterium | reverse complement strand
AACCCGCCCCCGGGGGCGCTTTGCTTAATGCCGGCCGCGATGACGAGATTGCCGTCGCCGCCGATGTTGTTGTTCGTGCCGGTGAGCGTGACCGAGGACAACACAGCCGTCGCCACGGCGTCGGTAGCGCCGTTGGTGCCGGTGATGGTGACGGTCGGCGCGGACGTGTAACCGCTGCCCGCGTTGGTCATGAAGACGACGTTGATGCCGGTGGACGTGCCACCGCCCTTCCAGGCATTGGCGGCGGCTCCCGTTCCACCGCCGCCTGAGAATGTGGCCACGGGGCTGTACGGGCCCACGCTTCCGGCGTAACCACTGCCGGCATTGGAGAAGGTGATCGCGGCAACCCCATCGCCGATGGTGACGGCACTGGTGGTGTTGCTGTTGATGAGATTGACGCCATTGGTCGATCCATTGAGCACGATCGGCTCATTGACGGTGCTCGCCCCGCCGAGGTCGAGGGTGGCGGAAGCGTTCGTACCATCGACGGTCGTGATGCCGGCGGACCGATTCAGCGAATATTGACCGCCGAAGCCCAGCGCGTTGTTGGCGGTCGCGTGGAGCGTGCCGCCGGTGATGGTGGTGTTGCCGCTGTAATTATTGGCGTTGTTGTTGAGCGTGGCGGCGCCCGAGCCGGACTTGCTGACGGCGAAGAGCCCGTTGCTCTGGGTTTTGTCGGTGCCGGTGTTGTCGATGGCGTTGTTCAGGGTCCAGGCGCCGCTGCCGGTGAAGGCCATCACGTGGTTCCCGTTGCCGCCGGGCGTGAAGAGGATGTCGCTGCCGATGGTGGTGGTCTTCGACGAATTGTTGGTGAAGGTCTGCGTGGTGCTGCCGCTGCCGCCGATGACGACGCTGACGGTTGAGCCCGCGTTATTGCCCATCCAAAAGTTGCCCGCTCCGCTGGCGACGGTGAGGGCGGTATTGCCCAGACGCCACAACGGCGCGTTGCTCGTGACAGAGTCGATGGTGAGGTCGGCGGGCGAAGTGATGCTGAGCGTGATGCCCGAACTGGCGGTCGTCACCGTGCCGCTGTTGGTGAGCGTGAGCGTGCCGGCGACGGTGCCGTCAAACACGGCGATGTCGTTCGCGCTGCCGCTGGGGACGCCGTTCGGCGTCCAGTTCGTGCTCACGTTGACGTCGCCCGTGCTGCTGCCCACGTAGGTGTAGCTGGTGGCCCCGAGCGAGACGCCCGTACCGATCAGCGTCGCGGCCGCCGCCAGCGCTACGACACGCCGAGCGCTGCCGAGCGACACTAGTTTGGGAGACACTGACGCGGCACAATTTCGCAAACCTTCCATAAACCCTCCGGCAATCACAGAGATGATTCGTCGACAAAAAGGTGCGGGCGATCCGCACCTGCGACACATGGAAGGAACATATCGGGGCGAGTTTCGCGCGGCAGCCCACTTTCGCGGCAATGCTGTGCCGAAACGCGACAATCTGGAAATCCGTCGGGGAACCCCGCTTTTGCCCGGCCGGGCCGGTGAAAGCGGGAAAGATCGGGAGGGAATGCAGGCGAAACCAGCCGGCGAAGGGAGGCCGTCACGCCCGATGTGCGACGGCCTCCCCGCGGCTGGCGGCGGCTACTTTTGCTCGAGCGTGATGCGGAGGGTGGCGTGGTCGCCCTTCACGGGGGCGGCGGCTTCGCGAACGTAGCCGCTGTGGTCGATCAGCGTCGGACCGGTCAGCGCCCAGGGGCCGGAGAGGCTGTCGGCCGGGGCTTCGATGCGCGTTTGCGAACCGGCCAGCGTCATGTCGATCGCGTTGTTGCTCAGGCTTGGCGGGATGTCTTTGGCGCCGTCATTGACCAACACCGGCACGTGCACGTGAAGGCCTTGGGTGATGCCGTCGACGTGGGAGACCTGTTCGACGCCGTTGGCGGTCAGGTCGTAGCGCTCGTTCAGGCTGATGTCCTTCGGGCCGTCACCGGCCAGCGTGTAGTGGACTTCGAAGGCGACGTGTTGCGGATCGGCGGCCTGGGAGGCGAGGTCCACCGCCTTCACGAAGCGCTTGGCCTTCGGCTCGGAGAAATCCGCCAGGCTGATGGGCTTGGTGGGATCGGCAGCGCTCGGCCACTCCGCGCCGGTGGATAGGGCAACTTTCGGCGGCTCCTTGCGCCCGTACGCGCGTTCCCCGGCGACGGTATCAGACAGCGCCGGCCACAGCACGCCCGCTTTGTGCACCCGCTGCAGGCCGGTCGCGTTGTAGTGCGGGTCGGCCGATGTATCGATCAGGACGTAGTACCCCCCCGCGGCCGCGGCGATTTTGTGGAAGGTGTCGCGCACGTCGAAGACATACCCGCCCACTTCCGAGGGCGTGGGCCGCTCGTCGATGGTTTCGTCGGCACGTTCGTAGGCGATCGCGAGCATCGCCATCGGCAGCAGGTTGTATTGGGAGTGGTTTGAGTAAGGCTCATACGCCAGCCGGGCTGGCGGCTCGGCGTGGTTTTTGATGATCCAGAGTTCGCCGCTCGGGCGCTGCCAGCGCGCGACTGACTCAAACGCCAGGTGTGCCGCCCGCTTAAACGCGCCGGCGACATCCGCCCGGCCCTGACGTTTCCAGATCGACGCATTGATCTCACAGATGACGCCCACTTCGGCATCGGTCCAGTTGTGCATCGACGATCGGCCGCCGTTGGCCCACTCGCCCGTCGGGGACAGCAGCAGCAGCGTCGACAACCCGCCGGTGCGCAGGAATCGCTCGATGGCGTCGTGATGGCTGCCGGGGTAGGCGTTGTCCGCAAACGCGTCTTCGAGCCAAAGCCGGCTGAAGGCGTCATATGCCATCGGCGCGCCCGGGTCTTCGACCAGGCCGATCGGCTTAAACGTATCGAGATGGCCGGCGATGCTCTGCTCCAGGTAGGCCATCTGCACGTCGCGCCGGTCGGGGGCAACGAGCCCATCGTGACGGCGGAGCAGTTCGCCGCCGGAGCTGACGATGTTCCAATTCATTTTGCGCAGGTCGGCGCGGTACATCGTTTCGGGATCAATCTTCTTGAAGGTTGCTTCCCACGCCTGGCGTTGCTCGGGCGCGACGCAGTCTTTCAAGCTGCGATACGCATGCACCAGCAGCGGAATGTAGAAGTCGGCATGCTTGTCCGCGGGGCGTTTCTCGACCAAGGCATTCAGCGCGCACGTGAGCGCGCGGGTGGCGGGCTCGAGCAGGTCTTTTCGGTCGGCCTGCTGCACGAGGATGCCTGCGGCCGCCGCGAAGGCGGGCGTGGAATACTGGCGTTCGCCGTGGCTCACCGGGTCGATGATCGCGCCGGCCGGGTTT
>JBQCCH010000735.1:0-4649 GCA_051962375.1 Tepidisphaeraceae bacterium | reverse complement strand
GAGGCCGAGCTGCGTCCAGTATTGGCTGTAATTCGCGGCGGTTTGTCCTTGCAACGCGCCCAGCACCTGCATGCCGCCAGCATCGGCGACGGCGACCGCATAATCGCTCGGCGCCTGAACCGCGTACCCACCGGTCTCCGCGGGCGTCGGGGCTTCGGGCGTCTTGTCGCGCCATTCGCCCACCAGTTCGGACAGGTGCATGATCATGTACCCGTTGTAGTTCGTCACCGAACTGTAATCGGCGTAGCCGCGCTTGTCGGCCGCCGGGAAGTTGTTCTTGGTGACGGAATACAGGCCATCCGATTGCTTCCAACGATCCGTCGATGTGATCGACAACCCCGCCGCCCGGTGATATTCAGCAGCCGTTGCGGTGTCCCCCTCGGCGGCCAGGATGCGCGACTCACGCTCAAACGTGACACTGGCGACCAGATCATTCCACACGTGATTGCCGGAGCGGCCGGTGTTGGGCGCTTGCCCCGTGGGATCGACCAGATACAGCCCGGCTTTGGCGCCTTGCACCACCGTCTGCTTGATTTCTCCCGCCGACGCGCCGTCGTAGCCGGCCGTCACCAGGTACATCAGGTTGCCGCGCGCCGCGTAGTCGTAGGCGATCGTGTCGGGCGTGCTCGTGCCGTCCTCGTACATGCTGAAGTTGTTGGCGGTGGCCCGCGCTTTTTGCGTTCCCGTCCAGGATGATTCAATGAAATCGACAGCCTGCGTGCGGGTCAGGATGCCGACGCCGTACATCGCCCAGGCGCCTTTCATCGCGTATGTCCGCCAGTTCCACTCCAGCCCCTGAATAACGTCGGCCAAGGGCGTGCGCAGCCGCGTGAGCCAAGCGCTCCGGATCGATGGGGTCATCAGCGGCGCGAGATTCTGGTACGCCAGCGCCAGGGGATAGATGTAAAACTCGCCGTGTTGATCCGGAATCTGCGAAACGCCGCCGGCGTAATTTCGGCTGGCCCAATCCATCGCGGAGTCGGCCGCCCGAAGCAATGTTTTGTCGCCGCGCCCGTTCGCGATCAGGACCGAAGCGGCATACGCGAAGTACGGCGTCGCGTACTGGATTTCGCGATTCATCACCGGATCGATCAGCGCACCCTGGCTGTTTTGGTATTTGATCTCGCCGCGAACCGTCGTTTCCAGTCGATCGAGAAGCGTCGCCTTGGTCACGCCTGTGGCTGTGGTGAGGCTGTCCGTCAGGTCGTAAGACGCGGTCGGCAACACCGTGGTCGACGGCGCAAGCGCAGAGCTCGCAGCCATCAGCCGGCGATCTTCGAGTTGTTCAATTTGAAAACGGTGATGACGATTCGGGGATACAACTGACATCATGCCACAGACGCCTCTCGGTACGACAGGGTTTCAATCTATTGGATAAAAACACAAAATCCCAATGAACACCGAAAAAATGTCAGGCTGCGGCCGCTTGCCGCGGTTTCGCGGCGCACTTAGGCTGCTGAGCCATGACGCGTTCCATTCGCTGCATCGTAGGCGCGGCATTTCTGCTGTGTTCCTCATGTTCGTCTCATGAAGCATCGGCCGCCGAGATACCGCAGCCGGCGCTGTTCGATCCCGCGCGCCACATGCGCGTCGACGAAGTGCACCCCGGAATGACCGGCTATGGGCTCACCGTGTTCAGCGGCACGAAGATCGACAAATTCTCCGTCGAAGTCATTTCCGTGCTGAAAAACCAGATGGGCCCGAAGCATGACGTCGTGCTCATTCGTTGCCATGGCGGCGGCTTGGAACACAGCGGCGCGATCGCGGGGATGAGCGGCTCTCCCATCTACCTGAAAGACGACAAGGGCAACTATCGCATGATCGGCGCGTTCGCCCTCGGCTGGGAATACAGCAAGGATCCGATCGCCGGCGTGCGTCCGATTGAGGAGATGCTCCAGGTTTCCGCGGACGCGTCCGCCGCCGCCGCCGGTGAAAAGCTTGCGGCGCCGTCGCACTGGAATGCGATGCCGCTGTTCAAAACCACGCAAAGCGCCAGACCCTTGCAAGCCCGCTCATCGGCAGAATCCGTTCGATTGACGCGATTGGCATTGCCGCTCTCGATTGGCGGCGTAGACGAGAATTTCTTCGCGCATGTCGCGCCGATGATCGATCGCGCCGGCTTCAAAGCCTTGCAAAGCGGCGCTACCGCCACCGCGGCGGCAGATGTGGGCAAAACCGATCTGGAGCCCGGGTCGGCCATCGGGTTGCCGATCGTCACGGGCGATCTGGATATGTCCGCCATCGGCACCGTCACGGAGCGCCTGGGCAATCGCGTGTTCGCGTTCGGGCATGAGTTCAATGCGGAGGGCGCGGTCGATCTGCCCATGGGGCCCGGCTACATCCACACCATCATCCCGGCCGAAAACATCAGCTTTAAGCTCGGCTCGCTGATCCGCCTTGATGGTGCGATTCACAGCGATGAATCCGTCGCCATCGCGGGAACGGTCGGCAAGGTGCCGGCGATGATTCCCATTGATGTCACCGTCCGCACGCCCGGTCGCGACCAAAGCGAAACCTACCATTTCCAGGCCATCCGGCATCCGAAGTTCACGCCGATGGGCATCACCACGGCCATCACGTCGGCAATCATGGGCCATAGCAGTTTGCCGAGCGATTTCACGATTCGGTATCGCATCGCGATGGATTTCGATGGCGGCGAATCGGTGACAATGCGCAACACCGCCACGTCGGCGACGCAAGCGCAGGAGCTGCAGCGCGATCTCTCGATGCCGCTGATGCTGGCGCTGCAGAACCCCTTCGGAAAGGCCTATCCCACCAAGGTGTCCGCCACCTTCGATGTCGTCCGCGACGTGCAGGAAAGCACGCTCAAAGCGGCCGTCACCGACAAGGACATTTACAAGCCGGGCGATACCGTACATCTTTTCGTCACGTCGCAGCGATATCAGGGCGATGAATCGACCCGTGCGCTGGACTTCGATCTGCCCGACGATCTCGATGAGGGCAACTACATCCTCACCGTCGGCGACGCGACGCGGTTCGTCTCCGATGAAACGCGTTATTCGCCTTACAAATTTGACGTGCGGAATCTGCACGATGTGTTCAATCTGATCCGACAGGAAACGGACCATTCGTCGCAGAAGCTCTACGTGCGCTTGGCATCGCATGATGCGGGGGTGTCGATCGGTCGTGTGCCGCTGAAAGGGTTGCCCGACTCGCGCATTCGCCTGCTCGCCCAGCCCGGCCGCGCGGATGTGATGCCGTTTACGCCATCGATTGCGAAGACGTTTGCATCCGACGATGCGGTGAATGGGTCGGTCGACCTGCAGATTGTCGTCTCGCGCACGCCCGACAAAGTGGCCCGCCCCACCGGCGACGCCCCACCGCCCCCCGCCGCCCAGCCGCCCCAACAAACGCCGCAGCCGCTCACCGGCTCGCCCGATGATGCGGGATGAGGGAAGCTAGCAGGGTATACCGCCCCGATCCGCATCGCTGACGCCCCGTCACTTGGCGTCTACTGTGCGGAAGAATCGTACGTAATCGAAATCGGCCGACATCGGCAGCGCGGCATCATCGACCTGCTTGGTGTTGCCCAGCGGCGAGGCGATCACCGTCAGCCAGATGTTCTGATCGCCGTGGGGAAACGAGGTCGGGTCGAGCTTGCCGACGGACTTGCCATCGAAATAAAACGTCACCCGATCCGGGCGGAACTCGCACCCCCACACGTGGAAATCGGCCGACAGGTCCGGCGTCTTCACGGGGATCGGCCCGAACGCCTTGTGGGGCGCCGGCCACTTGTGGAGATTGGCCCCGAAGTGGTGCAAATCGGCGGAGTTGGTCTCGCAGACATCCACTTCCTGCATCGCCGTCGCCGGCGAGGTACCGCCGCTGCGATTGTGCTGCATCATCCAGAACGAGGTGTGCCATCCCGCGCCGCGCGGGCATTTGAAGCGGGCTTCGTAGTAGCCATAGCGGAACGCCTGCTTCGTGATGATGCCGCCGCCGGTGTATTGCTTATCGCCGGCGGTTTCGTGCTTCAGGGCGATGTGCAGCATCCCGCCGCCGACCGACACGTTGGCCGGCAACTGGGTGCTCCAGTGCTTGCTGTCGGTGCGGTAGGTCCAGTCGTTCGTATTCAGCGTCTGGCCATCAAACTCATCATGCCACGCCAGCTGATACGCCTTGGCCTGCTCCGGCGACAGCGTGGGCGCGACATCGGGGGCGCGATCGGTGGCCGCCATTGCGGAGAAGGATGCGAGCAAGACGCAGGCGGAAGCGAATAACGCCCATTTGCACGTGTAGGGAAGCAACGCGTTCATTCCCGCCCACGATATCCGAAGCGGCCCTGCTGTTCATCGGCACATCGACCGGCCGATTGTTGTGCGGCCGCGGGTGTTTCGATCGGGGGAGGCGGGCGCTGCCCCTCCCGCGAGTACGGCGTGGGGTGTGAGTAGTGCAACCAACCTTCTGTAAGTTCCTTCGCCCGGTCGATCGGGAACGCTCTCGTCTGGGCCTCAGCCGCGCGTCGGATTTATCGGAACGCCACGCACGTGGCCGTTTCGGCGTTCGCAAGATACCGTCACCGCGAACGGAGGCCTGGGAACCCCTCGCACGCGGCGGCGCGACCCAGCCTCTGGGCGTCTAACTCCCCCTGCCGGGTGCGGCGCTCATTGTCGGAGGCTTGCTCGGCA
>JBQCCH010000734.1:0-4432 GCA_051962375.1 Tepidisphaeraceae bacterium | reverse complement strand
GAATGGCCTCGCAACGTCAGCACGCATCAGATCGCACCTTCCGGGAGCAGGTTGGACTTCGGTTCGCCGGCGCGTCGGGCACTGGCCCAGTGACGCAGGCGATCGAGATATAGATACACGACCGGGGTGGTGTAAAGCGTCAAGACCTGGCTGAAGACCAGTCCGCCGACGATCGCGATGCCGAGCGGGCGTCGCAGTTCGGCGCCGACGCCGTGCCCCAGTGCCAGGGGCAGCCCGCCGAGCAAGGCGGCCATCGTCGTCATCATGATGGGCCGGAACCGAAGCAGGCACGCTTCGAAGATGGCGTCGCGCGGCGATTTGCCCAGGCCGCGTTCCTGCTGGAGCGCGAAGTCGACCATCATGATCGCGTTCTTCTTCACGATGCCGATCAGCAGGATGATGCCGATCAGGGCAATCAGGCTCAGGTCGGTGTGGAACAGCAGCAGCGCCAGCAGCGCCCCCACGCCGGCCGAGGGGAGCGTGGAGAGAATCGTGATCGGGATGACGTAGCTTTCGTACAGCACGCCCAGCACGATGTAGACGGCGATCAAGGCGGCGGCGATGAGATAGGGCTGGGTGGCGAGCGAGCTTTGGAACGCGGCGGCCGTCCCGGCGAAGGTGCCGTGGATGCTGGCGGGGATGTTGATTTCCTGGCTCGCTCGATCGATGGCCGCCACCGCGTCGCCGAGCGATTTTCCGGCTTCCAGGTTGAACGACAGCGTGATCGAGGGAAAAAATCCCTGGTGGTTCACCGCCAGCGAGGTGGAGCCGGGCACGTATCGGGCGATCTCGCTCAGGGGCACGGGCGGGCCTTGCGTCGGCGTGACGTAGACATACTGCAGGGCCGACGGATCCAGGGCCAGTTCCGGATCGACTTCCATCACGACATGGTATTGGTTGAGTGCGGTGTACATCGTCGACACCTGTCGCTGGCCGAAGGCGTCATACAGGGCGCTGTCGATGGCGGCGGGCGTGAGCTTGAGGCGGGCCGCGGCCGCGCGGTCGATGACGAGGTCGGCCTCAAGCCCGCCGTTCTGCAGGTCGGCGTTCACGTCTTCCACGCCCGGCAGCGTGCGCATTTTGTCGCGAAGCTTTTGCGCCCAGTAGGCGAGTTCCGAAAATGAATCGCTCTGCAGCGTGTACTGGTACTGGGCCGCGCTGGAGCGGCCGCCGACTTTGACGTCCTGGTAAGAGACGAAGTAAAGCGACGCCCCCGGAACGGTGCCGACTTTTTTGCGAAGCCGGTCGATGACTTCATCGACGCTGATACCGCGTTCGTTCAGCGGCTTGAGCCCGACGAACAGGTGACCGGTGTTCAACGACCCGCCGCCGGTGTAGCCGACGACATTCGCCACCGCCGGGTCGGCGCGCACGATCTTCATGTAGCGCTGCAGCAGGGGTTTCATCTTGGCGAACGAGGTGGATTGGTCGGCGACGATCGAACCGCCGATCCGGCCGGTGTCCTGGCTCGGAAAGTATCCCTTGGGGACGATGACATACAGGTAGACGCTCAATCCCACCGTGCCGAGGGTGACCAGCAGCGTGATCAGCGGGTGCCGCAGAACGTGGGCGAGGGTGACTTCGTAGAAATGGAGGATGGCATCGAACGCGCGTTCGCTGAGCCGATAAAGCCAGCCATGTTTTTCGGCGTCGTGCGAGCGCAACAGCAGGGCCGACATCATGGGCGTGGTGGTGAGCGACACCAGGAGCGACACACCGATGGCCGCCGACAGAACGATCGCGAATTCGCGGAACAATAGGCCGATGTATCCGCCCATGAGCAGAATGGGGATGAAGACGGCCACCAGGGAGACGCTGATCGACAGCACGGTGAAGCCGATTTCCCTGGCGCCCTGGAGCGACGCCTGCAGGGGCGGGACCCCCTCTTCGATGTGGCGGGAGATGTTTTCGACGACGACGATGGCGTCATCGACCACGAACCCGGTGGCGATCGTCAGCGCCATCAGCGAGAGGATGTCGAGGCTGTAGCCGCAGAGCCACATCACGCCGAACGTGCCGATGAGGGAGATCGGCACCGCGACGCTGGGAATGAGCGTGCTGCGGACATTGCGCAGGAAGACGAAGACGACCGCGATCACCAGGCCGACGGACATCAGCAGCGTGTAGAGCGTGTCGGTGACGCTGGCCTGGATGACCAGCGTGCGATCGACGATGACCGCCAGATGCATGGGGGGCGGGATGGACGCCTGCAGCTGGGGGAGAATGGTTTTGACCGCATCGACGGTGGAGATGATGTTGGCGTTGGGCTGGCGAAAGAGGATGAGGGAGACCGACGGCTTGCCGTTGGCCATGCCGGCGTTGCGGATGTCTTCGACGGAATCGATCACGTTCGCGACTTCGCTCAATCGAACGGGCGAGCCGTCGTGATAGGCGATCACCAGCTGGCGATATTGGTCGGCAGTGAACAGCTGATCGGTGGTGCTGATCGTCCACGAATAGCGGTCGTTGGCGACCGAACCCTTGGGGGCGTTGGCATTGGCGGCATTGAGGGCGTTGCGGACGGTGTCGAGCCCGAGGCCGAGATTGTTCAGCACGCGGGGGTTCACCTCCACGCGGACGGCCGGCAACGCCCCGCCGCTGACGTAGACCTGCCCGATGCCCGACACCTGGCTGAGCTTTTGCTGCAGGATCGTGGAGGCGGTGTCGTACATCTGGGCGCTGCTGTAGATGTCGGACGTCAGCGCCAGGATGAGTATGGGGGAATCCGAGGGATTGACCTTTCGATAGGTCGGCTGGTGCGGGAGATTGGTCGGCAATTGGCCGGCGGCGGCGTTGATGGCGGCCTGGACGTCGCGGGCGGCGGAATCAATGTCGCGGCTGAGGTCGAACTGCAGCGTGATGTTCGTGGACCCGAGCTGGCTGCTGGAGGTCATTTCCGACACGCCGGCGATGCGCCCGAACTGCCGCTCGAGCGGCGTGGCGACGGAGGAGGCCATCGTCTCCGGGCTGGCCCCGGGCAGGCCGGCGTTGACGTTGATCGTGGGGGAATCGACCTGCGGCAGCGACGAAACCGGCAACTGCATGTAACCCAGCAGCCCCGCCAGCGCGACGGCGATCGTCAGCAGCGTGGTGCCGACCGGGCGGTGAATGAAGGGGGACGAGAGGGACATGCGTCTGGGGTTTTCAGGGGATCGTCAATGGTGGCAAGCGTCGGGCCTGGCGGTTGTCATCCTGCGCCGTCGGCGATCAGCAGTTCGTCATCGGCATCGACGGCAGGCAAGGCGTGGGACCGGCGCCGGCCGCCGGAGACGAACTTGGCCAGTCGGTCGAAGTAGATGTAGATGATCGGCGTGGTGTACAGGGTGAGGACCTGGCTGAAGATCAGGCCGCCCACGATTGCGATGCCGAGCGGGCGACGCAGCTCGCTGCCGACGCCGGTGCCCAGCGCCAGCGGCACGCCGCCAAGCAGCGCGGCCATCGTGGTCATCAGGATCGGGCGAAACCGCAGCAGGCACGCTTGGAAAATGGCTTCGGTGGTGGGCAGGCCTTTCTCGCGCTCGGCTTCGAGCGCGAAGTCGATCATCATGATCGCGTTTTTCTTCACGATGCCGATCAGCAGGATGACGCCGATGAGGGCGATGACGCTGAAATCGGTGTGGCAAAGCATCAGCGCCAACAGCGCCCCCACGCCGGCCGAGGGGAGCGTGGAGAGAATCGTGATCGGATGGACATAACTCTCATAGAGCACCCCCAGCACAATGTAGACCGTCACCAGGGCGGCCAAGATCAGCAGCGGTTCATTAGAGAGCGACGAGCGGAACGCGGCGGCGGTGCCCTGGAACTGGGTCTGGATGCTTTCCGGCATCTGCAGGGCGTCCTTGGTCTGGTTGACCAGGTCGATCGCCTCACCCAGCGACACGCCCGCGGCCAGATTGAAGGAGATCGTGACGACGGGGAATTGGCCCTGATGGTTGATCGCCAGCGGCGCCTTGGTTTTTACGATTTTTGCAAGGCTGCTCAGAGGAATGTGCCCGCCGGCGTCGGTGGTGAGGTAGATGTCGGTGAGGTTGTGCGGCGCGCGTTGGAATTGGTCGGCAACTTCGAGGACGACGTGATATTGATTGAGCTGCGTGTAGATCGTCGACACCTGCCGCTGCCCGAAGGCGTCGTAAAGTGCGTCGTCGATCTGCTGGGGCGTCACCCCGAGCCGGCCGGCGGCGTCGCGGTCGATCACCAGTTCCACGCCGAGCCCGTCGTTCTGCTGGTCGTCGGCGACATCGGTCAATTGCGGCAATTTCTGGAGCGCGCCGACCAACTTGGGCACCCAGGTGTGCAGGTCATCGGCGCTGGCGCTTTCAATCGTGTATTGAAACTGCGTGCGGCTGACGCGGTCTTCAACGGTGAGGTCCTGCACGGGCAAAAAGTCGAGCGTCATGCACTGCACCTGAGACACATTAGGCTGGAGGCGGCG
>JBQCCH010000733.1:0-3584 GCA_051962375.1 Tepidisphaeraceae bacterium | reverse complement strand
GCTCGGGCGCTTCTTTCGGGCAGCGCAGGGCCTTGGGCTTTTCGGTGCGCGGGCGAATGTGAAGGCACAATTTGGTGGCGTCATCCAGGTTCGGATTCGCGCGAATGAGATGGGCGAAGCGACGGATCATCTGCTCGGCGGCAGCGCGGCAATCGTCCTTGGTGCGGGTCACGACGGCCGATCGACCGCCACTGCGCGCTTCCCGCAGCGCGTTATGGAATGCCGACACCGCCGCCGTGAGCCGGGCGGAGTCTTCCGACGAGATGCCGCACTCACCGTGCCGCGCCGCCAGCGTGCGGGCGAAGGCCATCGCCATGGTGGCGAAATCCTGATCGCTGTTGGGAATGAATTTCTTCGCCATGATCCTGCTCCTTCGCTCGCGCGCTGACGATCGCGACAGTCTGTTCATCGGCCCGATGGCGGGGCGGCTTAAGCGGGGGCGTCCGATACATCAATCGAGCCTGGAGGCCGAGCCGATGCGCCGCGACGCCGGCGCGATCCGCCTCGCCGCCACGGGGTTGAGCGCAGCGATCGCTGGGGCAGCCTCCGGGTTCATCCCGCGGGCCGTGAGGCGCACCGCATCCGCCGCGACGCGGGTCGCGGAAGCTGGGCGCTGAAAACATCGGCCGCGGCGCTGCGTCGCTCCGCCGATGGGCGAGGCGGAGCGGCGCAGAGAGTGAACGTCACGGAAGCACGCGTCCGAACCGCGTACGAGGTGCCCCAAAGCGATGGAGGAAAGGCGAACGCCGCGGCCGAGCGCCATCGCGCCGCCGCCGAACCGCCGACCCACGCGGCGGCTCTCGCTCACGTCGCGCGCGAGCCTCCCCATCCCGCGTCCCTTCTGCGCCATCGCGCTGACGTGCCGCCGCATCCCGCAGAATCACGCCCCCGCCGCGAGGGCGTACTGGCGAAAGGCGTGTACGACGTGCCGAGCGCGTCGCGATCGGCGCATCGTCGCAATCGCTGCCGGACGGACGATGCGCACGCACCGCACGGGATCGAATGCGTCCGAAGGCGACTTCTGTCAGGCAGCCGCCGCGGGTCGCCCGAGCGCCGCCGATCCGCGGACGACATCCCAAACCCCGGGCGAGCGAAAGGCAGACATCGACGCCATCGCCCCCCGTCGACCAAACCACGCCAAAGCGCCCCAATCGAACGCGGCCACGCATCGGGAAGCGGCGTCGACCGGACACGGCCGCCTCAAAGGCAAAGGCCCGCCCCCTCGAAAGGCCGCCGCCAAAGGCATCGCGCTCCCGGCGCGAATCCCGCCGGCGCTTCCAGCATCGGCCGGCGTAGCAGGGGAGGGCAGGTCATTAAAACGGCACTGGACAGGCGCTGCCAATGATCCGCCCACCGCGCCCGCGCGTGCAACCGGGAGCAACAGCGGCTTCAGGAATCGTAGAACCAACCCCTCCCTCAACCGCCCCAACCCGCCACCGCGCCCGGCCCAGGGAATCGAATCGCGCAAGAAAAAAGCACTCGCGAAATCAATCGCCAGTGCTTGTCCCGCAAAAAAAGCCGAGAATGGGAGTTGAACCCACAACCCCCGCTTTACGAAAGCGGTGCTCTGCCATTGAGCTATCTCGGCGTCGGGCGGACGAATGTATCCCAATCGCCCGCCCGAATCAATCGGCTGCAACCTCGGCGATTACACGCCCGCGGCTTTGCGGAGTTTGTCGGCCATGTCGGTCTTTTCCCACGTGAAGGTCTCGTGGGTGCTCACCTTGCCGGTCACCGCGCTCTTGTATTGGATTTGCCCGGGGCGGCGGCCGAAGTGTCCGCCGGAGGCGGTCGGGCTGTAGATCGGGGCCCGCAGCTTCAGGTGCTTGAGGATGCCGGCCGGGGTCATCGGGAAGAACTGGTTCACCAGTTTGCTGATCTTGGCTTCGTCGATCTTCGCCGTGCCGTGGGTGTCGATGTGCACGCTGGTCGGCTTCGCGACGCCGATCGCGTAGCTCAGCTGCACTTCGCACTCATCCGCGAGCCCGGCCGAGACGATGTTTTTGGCGATGTACCGCGCCATGTAGGCGGCCGAGCGGTCGACCTTGCTGGGGTCCTTGCCGCTGAACGCGCCGCCGCCGTGCCGGCCGCGCCCGCCGTAGGTGTCGACGATGATTTTCCGCCCCGTCAGTCCCGTGTCCCCGTGGGGGCCGCCGATTTCGAAATTGCCCGTCGGGTTCACGTGGATGATCGTCTTTTTCGGGTCGAACAATTTCTTCGGCAGCACCGGCTTGATGATGTGCTCGATCACCAGCTGCTGCAGCTTTTTCTGCATCTTCGGATTGCTGTACTCGGGCGTGTGCTGCGTGCTGAGCACGACGGTGTCGATCCGCACCGGCTTGTGGTTCGCGTCGTATTCGATGGTGACCTGGCTCTTCGCGTCCGGACGCAGGCCCTTGATCAGCTTGTTGTCCGACCGCACCTTCGCGTGCCGCTCCACCAGCTTGTGCGACAGATCGATCGGTAGCGGCATGAGGTCCGGGGTTTCGCGGCAGGCGAAGCCGAACATCAGCCCCTGGTCGCCGGCGCCCTGATTCTCTTCCTTCGCACGGGCCACGCCCATCGAGATGTCCTTCGATTGCCCGTGCAGCGCCCGGATGACCGCGCACGTGGAGTAGTCAAACTTCATCCCCAGGTCGTCCTTGTAGCCGATCTTGTGGATCGCGTCGCGGGCGGTTTCCTCGGCCTTGTCCAGGGCTTTGACGGCGTTGTCGGTGTGGACGGTCAATTCGCCCGCCATCACCACCAGGCCCGTCGTCACCAGCGTCTCGCAAGCCACCCGGGCATAAGCGTCTTCGGCCAACAGCGAATCGAGCACCGCGTCGCTGATCGCGTCGGCGACCTTGTCCGGATGACCCATCGAAACCGATTCACTGGTGAAAAAATAATTGCCTGCGGCCACGAAAACGCTCCTTGAACGGTTGAAAAACTCAAAAACGAGCCCGGAAATGTAGCTTACCCGCCCACCCCCGGCAAGCGATCCCGCCCGCCGCCCAAATCCGCCGCCGGCCGTTCCTGCCATTTTGTTTTGCGGTTTTTCGCATAACCCCCGGCCCAGCCAAGGCCATCCCCCGCTCCAACCCGCGCCCCGGCCGCACGGCCCTTGCCCAGACCGCCGCACGTAACTCGTTAAGTTTCGCACCCCACGCCACTCCCCAATGCCCGACGATGCCACCCCACGTCCGCCCATGCCCCCACTCTACCGCCGCCCCCACCCGCCGTCGGCGGTAAAATGCGGCCTTCGCCAAAATGCCCTGTCATTTCAAAATGGTCCGCTGCGGGTGGCTTACCGCACGCGGTGTTGGGGTTTGACCCAGTTGAGGTAGCCGAAGCGCCAGAGGTAGGCGAAGCCGACGATCAGGAGCAGGAAGAAGACGCCCATGTCGACCAAGGCCATCGCTCGAAAGGGGAAGGGGTCGGCGCCGGTGTCGCCGGCGGATCCGTAGGCGACGGCCCAGGGGTAGAACAGGACGATTTCCACCGCGAACACCAGATAGATCAGGGCCACGATGTAGAAGCGCAGGTCAAACTGCACATGCGCCGACCCGACGGGGAGCTCGCCGCATTCGTAGGCTTCGGATTTT
>JBQCCH010000732.1:0-2165 GCA_051962375.1 Tepidisphaeraceae bacterium | reverse complement strand
GAGCGGGCTTGGATTGACGGCGGATCGAGGGTGGCTACAACCGTACGACAGGCAATATCCTATGGCTTCTGCAAAATCCATCCGCGCCCTTAAGGGGTTCAACGACATTCTTCCGACCGAAACCCCCAAATGGCGGGCGATTGAGGCGATCGCCCACGAGGTGGCGGAGGTGTACGGGTATCGCGAAATCCGCACGCCGGTGCTGGAATCGTCGGACGTATTTCACCGGGGCGTGGGGGAAACCAGCGACATCGTGCGGAAGGAAACGTACACATTCGCCGACCGCGACGGGGACAGCGTAACGCTGCGGCCGGAAGGGACGGCGGGCGTGACGCGGGCGGTGATCGAGGCGGGGTATCTGAATGACCAGGGCGCCCGGGCGAAGGTGTATTACCTGACGAGCAACTTTCGCCACGAGCGGCCGCAAAAAGGACGGGTGCGGCAGCACCATCAGTTTGGGGTGGAGGCGTTCGGGGTGGCGTCGCCGGAGCAGGATGTCGAGTGCATTTTGCTGCAATTGGCGTTTTACGCGCGGTGCGGGGTGAAAGACCTGGAGCTGCGGATCAACAGCCTGGGGGACCGCGAAAGCAAGGAGCGATACCGCGACACGCTGGTGGAATTCCTGAAGCCGCACGAGGCGGGGCTGAGTGAGGATTCGCAGCGGCGGTTGAGCGAAAATCCGCTGCGGATTCTGGACAGCAAAGACCCGCGGGATCAGGAAATTTGCGCCAGTGCCCCGAGCCCGATCAATTCGCTGAGCGATCGATCGAAACTGCACTTTGACCGGGTGGTGGCGCTGCTGACGCTGGCAGGGGCGAGTTTCCGGATGGACGCGGCCCTGGTGCGGGGGTTCGATTATTACACGGACACCCTCTGGGAAGTGACGGCCGGCGGATTGGGGGCGCAAAGTGCGATCGGCGGCGGCGGGCGGTATGACAATCTGGTGGAGCAACTGGGCGGTAAGCCGACGCCGGGCGTGGGGTTTGGCAGTGGGATCGAGCGGCTGCTGATCGCGCTGGAAGCGCAAAATGTCACGATCCCCGATCCGCGTAAGCCGCTGGTTTGGCTGGCGCACCATGGGGACAAGGCCCGCGACCACAACCTGAGGCTGGCCCAGACGCTGCGGCAGGCGGGCATCGCCACCGACATGGACCTCAGCGGCCGGGCGATCAAGGCGCAGTTCAAGATGGCCGACCGGGAGAATGCGCGATTCGTGGTCGTCGTCGGCGATGATGAGTTGGCCAAGCAATGCGTGCAGCTGAAGGACCTGCAAAGTGGCACGCAGACGAGCGTCGACGAAGCCAAGCTCATCGAGACGCTTCGCGCCGGGTGACCGCAGCAGGTGGCGCGGTCGGGGGTACTACGGGGTGAGCCTCACTTCACGCAATAGTCGATCAGCCGGGCGACTTCACTGCGCAGATCGCGACGGTGGACGATGAAATCGATGAAGCCTTTATCGCGCAGGAATTCGGACCGCTGGGCTTCTTCGGGCAGTTCCTGCTTGGTGGTGCTTTCGATGGTGCGCTTGCCCGCGAAGCCGATGTAGGCTTTGGGTTCGGCAATGATGAAATCGCCGAGCATGGCGAAGCTCGCGGTGACGCCGCCGGTGGTCGGATCGGCGAGCAGGCTGATGAAGAGCTGGCCGGCTTCATCGAGCTTGGCCAAGGCGGCGCTGGTTTTGGCCATCTGCATGAGGCTGAGCGTGCTTTCCTGCATGCGGGCGCCGCCCGAGCAGCTCACAACCAGCAGCGGCAGCTTTTCCTCGGCGGCCAGTTCGATGGCGCGGGTCAGCTTTTCGCCGACGACGCTCCCCATGGAGCCCATCATGAAGGTCGGATCCATTACCGCCAGCACCAGCGGACGTCCTTTGACGAACCCGCGTCCGCAGACGAGGGCATCCTTGTTGCCGCTCTTGAGTTGTTCCGCCTTGATGCGGTCGGCGTAGCTTTTTTTGTCGACGAACTTCAGCGGATCGATCGGCTCGATGCCGGCGAAGAGCTCTTCGAAGCTGCCCTCATCGCACACCTGCGCGACGCGCGTGCGGGCGCTGACGCGAAAGTGAAAGTTGCAGGCCGGGCAGACATGGAAATTGTCTTCCACGACTTTTTTGAACAGCATGTCCCCGCATTCGGGGCAACGCATCCACAATCCCGCGGGAATGCCCT
>JBQCCH010000731.1:0-2839 GCA_051962375.1 Tepidisphaeraceae bacterium | reverse complement strand
GGAAATTCGGTCACGACGCTCTTGAACGGTGACGAGATTTTCCCGGAGATGCTGAAAGCCATCCGCAGTGCGCAGAAGTCGATTACGTTGGAAACGTTCATCTACTGGTCCGGCACGATCGGGCAGGAATTTTGCGACGCATTGTCGGAGCGGGCATTGGCGGGCGTGCGGGTGCATATCCTGATCGACTGGTACGGCAGCAACCGCATCTCGGCGGCCGTGCTGAATGAACTGAAGGCTTCCGGGTGTGAAGTGCAGGAGTATCACCCGGTCCATTTCTTGATGCCGGACACATGGCCGCAGCTTGACCATCGGACGCATCGAAAGATCCTCGTCGTCGACGGCAAGATCGGGTTCACCGGCGGCGTGGGCATCGCCGACGAATGGCGCGGCCACGCCCAGGATCCGCAGCATTGGCGAGACGATCACTTCCGCGTCGACGGGCCGGTCGTGGCCGAATTGCAGGCGGTTTTTGAGGACAACTGGATTCAAACCACCGGCGAAGTGCTGCAGGGCGACGACTATTTCCCGCCGTTGTCCGCCCACGGATCTCAGTGGGCACAGGTGTTCAAAAGTTCATCGCGCGGCGGGAGCGAAAACATGCAGCTGCTGTTTTTGCTCTCGATCACGGCGGCGGGCAAAGATGTGCGGATTGAAACCGCCTACTTTGTGCCGGACGACCTGACGATGGGCGCGCTCGACGATGCCGTCAAACGCGGCGTGCATGTTCAGGTCATCGTTCCGGGCCAATACACCGACCAAGACGGCGTGCGCGAGGCGTCGCGGGCGCGGTGGGGCAAACTCCTCAAAGCCGGCGTGCAGATTTATGAGTACCAGCCGACGATGTTCCACTGCA
This sequence comes from Tepidisphaeraceae bacterium, assembly GCA_051962375.1. Lineage (GTDB taxonomy): Bacteria > Planctomycetota > Phycisphaerae > Tepidisphaerales > Tepidisphaeraceae > RYN-431. The sequence goes on along the minus strand of JBQCCH010000731.1, from coordinate 1,983 downwards.
AGCAGATCATTGTCGATGATCTATGGGTCTCGATCGGATCGGCCAACATGGACAACCGGTCGTTTCGGTTGAACGACGAAGCCAACCTGAATGTCCTCGATCGCTCCTTCGCGCAACAACAGGTTCGGAACTTCGAACATGACAAAACGCGGTCGCGGCGAATCACGTTGGCCGATTGGGAACAGCGGCCGCTGCTGGAGAAAATCCGCGATCATGTGTCGTCATGGTTTGAGTGGGAACTCTGACCTTCACGGCTGCGTTGTCGAGAGGGCTTTTTCCAGCTTTTGCACCTTGGGGGCCGCGTTGTATTGGATGTACGGCTGGTTCGGGTGCTCGCGGGCGTAATTCTGGTGATAGTCCTCTGCCGGATAAAATCCGGTGAGCGGCTCGAGTGTGGTGACGATCGGCGAATCGAAGGCCTTGGCCTGATCGAGCTGCTTAATGTAATCGCCGGCGACGCGCTTCTGGTCGTCGTTCGCGTAAAAGATCGCCGACCGATAGGAGCGGCCCTCATCGGCGCCCTGGCGGTTGAGGGTGGTGGGGTCGTGGGCGATGGAGAAAAAGATCTTCAGAAGCTTGCCGTAACTGGTCTTGGCGGGGTCGTAGGTGATTTGGATCGCCTCGGCGTGGTTGGTGCGCTCGGAGCAGACGATGTCGTACTTCGCTTCTTCCTTCGTGCCGCCGCTGTAGCCGGAGACGACTTTGATGACGCCGGGAACATTCTGGAAGACGGCCTCCATGCACCAGAAGCACCCGCCGGCGATGACCATCTGCTGTGGGCCGGCATTGGCGGCAATCTGCAGATCTTCATTGGGGGAAGGGAAGGATTTGTAATCGACGGCGCCGCGCGAGCAGGCGGCAGGACCAAAACCGAGCATGATCAGGCTCCAGGTAAGAATATGTTTGCGGGATGACTGCATGAGGATACCTCTGCGAACGTCGATCAACGGGTCGATCAAAAGGGCATCATGGCCGGACTTTTTGAGGCTTAGCGGTTTGGCATCGTTAGCGTGCCGGCTGCGAGGCGGCGGGCATTTTTTCCGCTGCCGGATCGGCGAGCGTTGCCAGGTCTTTTTCCGGGGTGAACTTGAGCGCGACGCCGTTCATGCAATACCTCAAGCCGGTCGGGGGCGGGCCGTCGTTGAAGACGTGGCCGAGATGGGCGCCGCAGCGGGCGCAGCGGATCTCCGTGCGGATCATGCCGTAGCTTTCGTCGTTCACTTCAACGACGTTTTCCTTCGCAAGCGGCTCAAAAAAGCTGGGCCAACCGGTGCCGGATTCAAACTTGTTGCCCGCCTGAAACAGGGGCAGGCCGCACGCGATGCAACTGTAGACGCCGGGCTCATGGCTGTGGAGGAAGGCGCAGGTGCCGGGGCGTTCGGTCCCTTCCTGACGCGTCACCTGATACGCCTCGGGTGACAGTTCCTTTCGCCATTGCGCATCGGTCTTGACGACGCGTGGCATCGTGATCGGGCCAACGAGTTTGCCATGGGAATCGAATACTTTCACGCTGACGGTCGGGGATTGGTTCACGGTGTCTTCCGCTTGAGTAGGATGCATGCAGGCGCCGACGCCCACCACCAATGCTAGGCCGCCAACGACGTAGGGAATCCAGTTCATGTTAACGCTCCCGGAGATATACGCCCGGCCGACGTCGACGGATTTCGCGGGAGCGCTCGAATAGCCGCTAAATCAATAGCAGGTGTAGCGCGGCTGGTCATCGACGCGAAGCACGGATTCCTGGTGAAACAGCGTCTTGTATCGCTCCCGGATGACGTCGATCAACTCGCTGTGCACACGCGTGTCCGGATGGAGGATGATGACGACGCGGGAGGGCTCGCGTTGATCCACCGATTGGCTCATCCAGTGGCCCTCGCCGGTGAGGATGGTGAAGCCGTCCGGAAAGCGGGGGGCGATTTCCTGGTCGACAAAAGAGGACCACTGCTGATCGGAAACGACAGATCCATCGGCCCTGCTGAGGCC
>JBQCCH010000730.1:0-4098 GCA_051962375.1 Tepidisphaeraceae bacterium | reverse complement strand
ATGCAACTACCCGCGAACAATCGCAATTGAGTTCGATCGATCATGGATGACTTTCGAGCATGGGCTCGCCCCGCGATTCTGCGCAATCCACGCCGCCGTGTCACGTCTTTTGTGAGTTTGTCGTGAACGCAACCAATTGTTGCGAAAACAAGAGATCGGGGAAATCCCGATTGCGTTACCGAGGCGCGTCGCGATCGATCCAACGATCAAGTTCTTGCCGGCTCAGTTGCATGGGCTCGCCCACGCGGCGCGTCTCTTCCCGCCGCACCGCGATCAGCTCGGCCGCGATGCTGACGGCGATTTCTTCGACGCTGACGGCGCCGATCTCCAAGCCGATCGGCGCGTGCACGCGGGCGAGCGTTTCACGATCGACGCCCTGCTCGGCGAGGCTTCCGAGGATCGTCCGAACTTTCCGCTTCGACCCGATCATGCCGATGTATCTGGCCGGCGATTGGATCACGCTGGCGAGGGCGGCCGCGTCGCGGTGGTGGCCGCGGGTGACGACGACGATGAACGTGTGCCTGTCGATCGCGTGTCGCGCCAGTTCCAGATCGATCGTTCCGACTACGCGCTTCGCCCGCGGGAAACGACGTTCGGTCAGGGCGTCTGCGCGGTCATCAAAAACGGTGACCGCAAAGCCCAGCGTGCTCGCCAGGGTGGCGAGCGCTTCGGCCACGTGCCCGGCGCCGGCGATCAGCAGGGGCGGCGCGGGCATCAGCGTTTCTTCAAAGCCGATCTCCGGGATGGCAACGCGTGCCGATTCACCGCTGCGCAGGGAGCGGGCAATCGCCCCGAACGTTTCTGCCGCTGCGCTGCCGCCGAGCAATTGCACGTGCACATCAAGGATGCCCCCGCACCACATGCCGTCGTCCCAGCCGTGATCATGGTCGAGCCGGAAGCTCATGACCGGTTCCGATTCGCTTCCGCCGGCGTGCAGTTGCTTGAGCGCCCGCTGTCGCACTTCGGCTTCAACGCACCCGCCCCCGAGCGTGCCCAGGATCTGCCCCGCGCTGGTGACGAGCATCCGGGCCCCGCGCTGCTGCGGGGTGCTCCCGCGGGCCGCAATGACCGTGCAGAGCGCTACCCGTTCGCCGCGGGCGCATCGCTTGTGAATTTCATCAAACAGCTCAACCATGATGACCCGATTGTAGCAATTCACGGACCAGCCCAAGTCGCCCGGCGATTTCTATCGCATCGCTTTTCCCGGCGACACACCGCCCGACATTGACATTTCGCCCCGCCCGCCCGACAACCGTCCGTTTCCGAGGATTTTTGCGATGAACGTGCAACTCGAAGGTTTGAAGTTCGACAGCAACGGGCTCATCCCCGCGATCATTCAGGACGACAAAACGCAGCAGGTGCTGATGTTCGCGTTCATGAACAAGGTCAGCGTCGAAAAGACCGTGGAAACCGGCCTTTGCCACTACTGGAGCCGCAGCCGTCAGAAGCTGTGGCTCAAGGGCGAAACCTCCGGCCACGTCCAGCACGTCAAATCGATCCAGACCGATTGCGACTTGGACGTCCTGCTGATCCGCGTCGAGCAATCCGGCGCCGCCTGCCACGACGGGTACGTCAGTTGTTTCTACCGGACGTACGAAAAAGACGCTCCGAATTGGAAAATCGTCGGCGAAAAAGCGTTCGATCCCGCGACGGTCTACAAAAAATAGTCCGCTTGCCCGGCCAGCGCCCGACTTCATGAACGCCCCACTCGCCGAGCCGTCGATCCGCCTCACCGGCGCCGCTTTGCCCGATGTCCAGCGCAGCATCACGCTGGTGCGGTGGCTGGCGGCCTCGTGGGTGGTGCTGTTGATCGTCGGATACTCCAGCCTCCGAACGCCCACCGCCCTGGCGGCCCGCAACTTTGTGTCGGCGGACCGCGGCATTTTCACCACTGTCAACGTCGCCACCCAGACCGGCTTCGCCCAGCAGTTCGCCAAGCCCGACGACTTTGCCCCACCTGTCCAGTGGATCTTCGCCCTGCAGACCTTCAGCGGCACGTTGCTGAGCGTCGTGGGGGGCGGCGTCCTGCTCGCGCGGGTGCTGAAGCTGCCCCACACCGACAGTCGCATCGCCGGGGCGGGACTGATTTTGATCGCCTTCGGCATGGCCGCGGGGCTGCTGACCTGGCACACCGGGGAATCCGCCCAGCGCGCCGCGTTCCGGGGGCTCGCCGCCGTCTCCTGCAGCGGGCTGGCGTTCGGGGCGACCCCCGGGCCGACGTCGCCCGGCTTCGTGGGGGTTCTGGCCCCCTTGAGCGTGCTGGGATCGTTCGGCGCCCTGGTCCTGCTCGAACTCATCGATGCCCTCCGCACTCGCCGACTCCCCGCCGAGCACGTCCGCCGGGTGCTTGAGTTGGCCGGGTGTCTTTATTTTGCCGCAACGCTCGTGCTGACCACCCTCTTCAAGCTGGACGGCCAAACGCTCCGCAGCAGCGTGTTGCGGGCCAGCGCCCTGGTCATCAGCGCCCGCGGGTACGGGCTCCCCCTGGAATTTTCCGACCAATGGCCGCGCGGCGTGGCGTGGGCGCTGGTCGTCATCCTGCTGATCGGCGTCGGAACCGCCGGCGCTGCCGGCTCGCTCGGGTACGGCTGGCTCATGACCCTCCCCGCCACCTGCTGGCGCGCCCTGCACCGCATGGTCTTCTGGCAGGCGACACTCCTCATCGGCGCGTTGCTCCTGCTCCTGCAGACCGAGCCCCAACTCGCCGCCGACCGGTTGATCCTGCTCGTCGCCGGCGCGGGCATGAATGTCGGCCTGTCGCATGAGCCTGTCTCCATCACCGGCTGGGGGCTGGTGATCCTCGCCCTGGTCATGGTCTGGGGAAAACTCCTGCCCCTGCTCTTCCTGCGGGGCCTGCTCGATCCCCAACCCGTCTCGCCCCACCTCCCGGGGCCGCCACCACAACGGATATGATCCCGCCCGACCTGTCGCAACTTCATGTTGTGGATAAACCGTCGCCAGCGAAACTATTTTTTGAATCCTCCCCGGCGATCGTTATTTTTCTCGAAGGATCGTTTTGACTGACCGGCCGACGCATTTGTTTGGGATTGATCTGGACGGGACGCTGCTTTCTCCGAAAGGACAAGTCACGCCCCGCACACGGTCGGCCATTCACGCGATCCTGGATGCCGGCCATCGGGTCTGCTTTGCGACGGGTCGAAACGCCATCGAGGCCGAGCCGGTGTTTGACGCCGTCGGTCACCGGGCGATTTCGGTCCTCGTCAGCGGCGCCATGGTGGTCGACCTCCGTTCCGACAAGCTGCTGCACCGCTGGCCCATGTCGGCCACGTTGGCGGCGGACTTGTGCGGGTCGCTCGAGCGCTTCGGTCATGCCGCCGTCGCGTTTCAGGATCGCCGCGAAACGGGGCTCGATTACCTCGTCTCGCAAGACCGGGATCTGCACGTCGCCCTGAGCATGTGGCTCGAAAACGGCCAACGGGTCGAGCGACGCCTGCAGATGGATCGCCAGGATCACACGCACACGCTCCGCGTGAGCACCGTGATCGACCGACACCTGGCCCCCGAACTCCGCTCCGCCATCAAGGCGGAATACGGCGGCCGGGTTTACGTGCACGGCATCGTGGTGGGCATGTTCGGGGTCGAAATCCTCGAAATGTTCGACCCCAGCGTCAACAAATGGAAGGCGCTGACCCATGTCGCCGACGAGTATGCGATCCCGCACGAGCGGATCATCGCGATCGGCGACGACGCGAACGACCTGCCCATGGTCCGAAACGCCGCCCTCGGCGTCGCCATGGGAAACGCCCGGGTCGAAGTGAAACAAGCCGCCCGTCAAACCATCGGCACCAACGCCGACGACGGGCTGGCGGCATTTTTGGAAGCGTGGCTCGCCAACGCCTGAGCCCCGCGACAACGTACAGGGAAGTTGCGAAAGGACTCGCAAACCACGTCCGCCCCGCTCACCCCGGGGCGGACGTTTTATTTCCCGCCCCCGCACGCCGCCATTCGCCGTAAGTCTCAAAAACCACCCCCCGGCCGTGCCTGGCAATTTATTTTTAAATTTAGACCCAATTACCCCCCCAAACCCAGGCCCAGCCCACCGGTGAGAGTTAACACCACCACACCGCCCGCGCCACC
>JBQCCH010000729.1:0-8315 GCA_051962375.1 Tepidisphaeraceae bacterium | reverse complement strand
GTACATGGTGGAGGCCATCGTCAGATCGCGAAGCCGGGCGCTGCAGACCACCTTCATGGCCGCCCCACGCACGCGGGTGAGCACCGGCAGCAGGATGCCCAGCAGGATCGCGAGGATCCCGATGACCACAAGGAGCTCGATGATGGTAAAGGCACGACGACGCCGCATGACTCCTCGGCGTCAAAACGCGGATGCCCGCCGTTCAGTCAGGCATTGGCAGCACACAGGAGAGGAGCAGCGGCTCGGGGGTGGTCGGAAAATCGGCATGTGGACCTCCATATCCCATCATCCGTGTGCTCTCATCCATGAAAGCACGGCTCGGACCACGGCAACCGCGATCCCGAAAAACGGCCCCGCGAAAATAGCCATCGGACCGTCGGCTTGCAACGCTATTTTAATTTCTCTTCATGCGAGATTTATTTCGGCGAGGGGTGGATTGCGATCAGCGGTCATGGGTTGGGCCGGCGGATCGAGGCCAGATGTGGAGCAAATCGAAAAACGCCGCACCATGGTGCCCGAGACATCGGCGCAGGTGCGACCTAAAGGTTGGCAGAATTCGGTTCCGGCAGCGACGCCGAATTCAATATCGCACGGTTCGCATCAGAGAAGTGACAACCGCGCGGCTCGGGCGATCCGCTACCGGTGCGAACGGTTGGCCCAATCAAAATCCCCAAGGCATGCGTCCCAGGAGAAGCAGGATGAGGATGATCAACAGGACGACGCCCAGGCCGCCGCTGGGGCCATAGCCCCATTCACGGCTGTAGCCCCAAGTCGGGGTTGTGCCAACCACCAGCAACACGAGCACGATCAGCAATAACAGACCCATGGTTCCTCCACCGTCAGACGTTTCGCCCTGACGATTGTAGGCCGCTCATTGGTCGTCATTCCTACGGTCGCGGTATTCGATTTAGGCGGCGATGGACTGCGGCTGCGTCTGGCTCGCGATGTACCGCTCCGCATCCATCGGCCCGGCCGGACGTAGGAAAAAGTATCCCTGCGCCAGATCGCATTGCATCGACCGGAGCAAGGCGATTTGCGCCTCGGTCTCAACGCCCTCCGCGATCAGCCGCATGTTCAGATGCTTGGCCAGGCTGATGATCGCATGGACGACGGCAACGTAATTGTGGCGTTCGCTCAAGCTCGTCATGAAGCTTCGATCGATCTTCAATCCGCTTAGGGGGAACCGGTGCAAGGAACTGAGCGACGAATACCCAGTGCCAAAATCGTCCAAGTGCAGATGCACGCCCAACTCGCGGATGCCGTTCATCATGCGGATCGCGGTCTCAGCGTCGCTGATCATGGCCGTTTCCGTGAGTTCCAGGATGAGGCACCCCGGATCGATTTCCGTGCGAGTGAGCACCTCCGCAATTTGCGTCAACAGCTCCGGCGACCGCAGTTGCTGCGGCGAGAGATTCACGCTCATCGTGAGGCGCTGCTCCGGATGTCGATCGCTCCACTGCTTCAATTGTTCGCAAGCCCGGGACAAGATCCAAAGCCCCATCGGGCGAATCAGGCCGATTTCTTCGGCGCAAGGGATGAATTCATTTGGCGGCACAATGCCGCGCACCGGGTGGTGCCAGCGGACCAGCGCCTCAAACCCGTGCAGCCTGCCCGTCTCCAGGCAAACGATCGGCTGGTATTCCAACTTCAACTGATCGCGGTCCAGCGCCAGGCGCAGTTCGTTTTCCATTTCCAGGCGGGTGACGGCGGCCTCATGCATTTTGCGATCGAAGACCACATACCGCGCCTTGCCCGCCGCTTTAGCGTTGTACATCGCGGTGTCGGCATCGCGAACGGCATCCTCGGCCGACGCGTAAGCCAGGCTGCTCGTCGTCAGGCCGATGCTCGCGGTGCAATGCACGTCGCGACCTTCGATCAGATACGGCGTCGCCAGCAATCGAAGCAGCGTATCGGCAAAGGCGTCGGCATCCAGGTTGGATGCTCCGTCGATCAGCACCGTAAATTCATCGCCACCCAGGCGTGCGGCCACCGCGTCACCCACGGCCGGCCCGGCGAGTTCCAGCGCGGCCGTCAATCGCTCGGCAACGCCTTTCAGCACTTTATCGCCCGCGTCGTGGCCCAGGCTGTCGTTGATGAGTTTGAAGCGATCGAAATCGAGAAACAGCACCGCGTATTGATAATCCTTCGATTCCGCCGCGCGCTTCACGGCCTTGCCGAGCCGGTCCATGAACAGGCTCCGATTCGCGAGCCCCGTCAATTTGTCATGGAGCGCCAGACGGGTCAGCTCCATCGTCCGCTCATTCACCATCTGCTCAAGCTGTTCCATCTTCAGCTTGGCCTCGCGACGAAGCGACCATTTCTCGCTCAACGCAATCGCCAACTGACTGACCTCGGCCGGATCGAATGGCTTTTTCAAAATCAGGAGCCGATCCGTCAGCCCGAGCTTCGCGGAAATCTCATCCCACGAATAATCGGAGTAAGCGCTGCAAATGACGACCTGCAAATCGGGATCGACTTCCCAAAGGCGTTGGATCGTCTGCAGGCCATCCCATCCGGGAGGCATGCGCATATCCACGAACGCCACGGAATACTGCCGCCCGTCGCTGATCGCCTGTTTCAGCTTCTTCAGGCCCTCTTCGCCCTGCAAGGCGGAATCCACCTCAAACTGCACCTGCTCCGATGCAGTGGGCGTTGCGGCGGCGCCGCTCGGATCGCCGAACAGCGCGGCCTTTGAGCTCTTTAATTTCGACGGCGCGGCCGAGTGAATGAGGATTTTTTTGAAATCGCCGTGGATGGCGTCGTTGTCATCAATCGTCAGGATTCGGCGAACGGGTGTCAGGCTTTGCATAACGTCTCCTCTTGCGACTTCAGAACCGGCAACTCAAGCGTAAAAGTCGCCCCTTGATCCACCCCATCACTCATGACCGACAGATGACCGCCCATTTCAGCGGCGGCGTTGGCGGAGCTGTGCAGCCCGAAGCCGTGGCCTTCTTTTTTCGTTGTGAACCCGTGGGAAAAGATGCGCGCCAGATTTTCCGGGGCGATTCCCATCCCATTGTCCTTCACTCGGAAGCGGATTCGCTCTTCCGCGGATTCTTCCACGCGCTCGACCGTGAGCGTGATGTGCCGCATGCTTGCCGGCCGCGCCATCACGGCTTGCCGGGCGTTGCTGAGCAGATTGATCAACACCTGCAACACCTTGTGCTGATCGATTATGCACTCATCGAGTTCGTCATAATGCTTGGTCAGTCCGATGTCGCCGGATTGCCCCATCAACTGCATGCTCAGGGCCGTTTCCATGATCGAGAACGGCTTGATGCGGGTCAGCACATGCGCCTTTTTCGCCATTGACTGCTGGGCGGCCACGATCTGCTTGATGTGCTCGATGCCTTTGGAAAGGCTCTGCACCTCGTTCAACATCGACGCCTGTTCTTCGCCCAGGCATCCTGCCAGATCGGTAATGAAGTCCGGAATCAGTCGCCCGCGCTCGTCGGCGGTGAGATACCGGGCCAAGTCAGGCTTGTGTTCGACGATCATGTCGCTGACTTTTGTCAGGCTCGCGACTTCCGATTGCTTGAGCGTGTCCGCCACGATGGTTGCCGAGATGTTCACGCTGTTCAGGACATTGCCGACGTTGTGCAAGACCGACGTCGCGATCTCCGCCATGCCGGCGGTTCGAGCCGCCTTCATCAGCTCTTCCTGGGCGTTCTTCAGTTCGGAGGTGCGTTCCTCCACTTGGCGCTCCACGTCGCGGTAGCTCTGTTCGAGCATCGCCCGCGTCTCGGCAATGCCGCGCATTTCATTCACGCCGCGAATGCAGGAGCCGATCAGAAAAATGTCGTCAAACGTTACCCAGGCGACGTGCTCCAGCGTGAGCCAGACGGAAACGTGCAGCACGCCGAACACTGATTCGGGCATGATCAGGCCGCGTACGACGTGGTCGGTGCCGGTGACGATGGTTGCCGTGATCAGGACACGCCAGTCGCGATAGAACGCCAGGAAGGCGAGCGTACCGAAAATCTGGAAGTGCATTTCAATCTGGCCGCCGCCGAGGTGAATCAGCAGGCTCGACATCAGCATGTGCGCGATGGCAATGCTGTGCCGCGTGATCGATTCGCCCGGGCGAACCAGCGAGAGCAGGATCGGCACCGGCAGGAGCACCGCCCCGAGAAACACCGCTGCAATGACATGCGGGTGAATGGAACTCAATCCGCCGTGCCAGGTGAGCGGCGAACGCCACAGCGCCAGGATGATGCCGAACCCCCACTCAAATTCCAGCAGCCCCGCCAGCAGCCGATCGGTGCGAATGGCAATCGAGAGCTGATGTTCCCGGAGCAGCGTGTCGGCCCGGGCAACAACGGAGGGAGTCAACGCAAGATTACTTTGCAGCTTCATTGAGCCTCCTGAAGGGGGCAGCCGAACACCGGGGTTTCACGCACGAGCGGCGTCTTGTGATGAATCAGTGCTTCGAGCGTCGATCGCCCCTCGCTCAAGCCCTCGTGGCCGCGCGACGACGTGATGCCGCCGCTGAACTGCAGGCGGTTGTTCGCATCGAACAGGTACACCTGACCCGAAGTGGCAGCGCCGATTTTCGCGGCAGCCGAGCCGTTCGCGTCGCGGATGAGATGGGCGCCCGGAATTTCTTCCGCGGCTTTCCAAAGCTCAGTCGATTCGATCGAGCCGGGCAATCCTTTTGGCTGAACGAACAGCACGTCGATCGACATCAGGTCCTGACAATCGGCCGCCAGCATCGCCAGTTCACGCATGCTGGCGGTGCTGCAGGGGCACAGCGGGTGGACGACCATCAGCAGCGTCGGCAAGCCCGCCGCGTGCGGCAGCCCCAGCGACGCAAACCGGCCGGCGTCAGTTGCGATCGCGGACGCGCCGGGCGTAAACGAATAGCGGCACAGCACTGCAAATCCCGCGATCGCCATCAGAATCCATCCGGCGACCACGAGATAAATCGATTGATCGACCAGGGCGGCGGCACGGGAAATGAGGTCCGGCGAATAGCGATTGATCAGCGTACGAATGAATCCACTCCGATATACAACCGTTTTGGTATCGGCGTGGATCAAAGCCCCCTTAACAATCAAGCCGAAAATGCGGCATTTGCTGGCGCTGCTGAGCCCGATAACGAATTGGGGCCGGCCTCATCTTGTCGCAATCGCCCCGTTCAGCCGCCCGCAATCGCGCCCACGATGAAAAAAGGCTCGTCGCCCTTCGCCACAGCATCCGGGAGAACGCTGTCCACCGACGCATGTGACAGATCTTCTTCGCATGCAAAAAACCGCACCAAAGGCCGCCGCCGGAGCGTTGCATGGTCGCGGATCGCGCCCTGCAGCATCGGATGTCGACGCTCAATCGCCTCCAGCACCGCCCGGATCGTTACCGGCGGCGCCACGTCGAGCGCCAACTCATGCCCGATGCCGGCCAATGTTCGCAGATGCTGGGGAAGAACTACTCGTACCATGTGCCCCGCCTTTAACGCAGCGTTTGCACTTCGATCGACAGCACCGGCGGAAGGTCGCGCACGATTGCCTGCCAATGATCGCCCGAATCCGCAGAGGCATACACCTGCCCGCCGGTCGTTCCGAAATAGATCCCGCAGGAATCCAGCCGATCGACGGCCATCGCGTCGCGTAGGACATTCACAAAGCAGTTCTCCTGCGGCAAACCCTCTGACAGCGCTTCCCACGCATTGCCCCCCGTGCGACTCCGATACACACGCAGCTTTCCGTCCGGCGGGTAGTGCTCAGAATCACTCTTGATCGGCACGACATAAATCGTTTCCGGTTCATGGGCGTGGACGTCGATCGGGAAGCCAAAATCCGTCGGCAAATTGCCGCTGACTTCGTGCCACAAATCGCCGGCATTGTCGCTTCGCATCACGTCCCAATGTTTCTGCATAAACAGCACGTTCGGCCGACTCGGGTGCAGGGCGATGTGATGCACACAATGGCCCACTTCGGCCTTTGGATCGGGAATGTATTCAGACCGCAGCCCCTGGTTGATCGGCGTCCAGGTATCGCCGCCATCATCCGTCCGAAATGCGCCAGCCGCCGAGATCGCGATGTACATCCGCTTCGGATTGGAGGGATCAAGCAAAATCGTGTGCAGGCACATGCCGCCGGCGCCGGGCTGCCATCGCGGGCCGGATCCATGCTTGCGCAAGCCCGACATTTCGCTCCAGGTCGTCCCGCCGTCGGTCGAGCGGAACAGGGCCGCATCCTCCACGCCGGCATAGACCGTGTCGGGCTCCGTCAGCGAAGGCTCCAGGTGCCACACCCGCTTAAATTCCCACGGATGCGGTGTACCGTCATACCACTGGTGTGTGCCCGGCACACCGTCATAGCCGAATTTATTGCCCACCGGCGCCCACGTTTTGCCGCCGTCGTCCGACCGTTGAATTTGTTGGCCGAACCACCCGCTGCATTGCGACGCATAAATCCGATCCGGATTCAGCGGCGATCCCTTCAGGTGATACATCTCCCACCCGCCGAAGTGCGGCCCCGCCACATCCCAGCGCTGCCGCTTCTCGTCCGATGACAGAATAAACGCACCCTTGCGCGTCCCGACCAGCACCCTCACTCCGCCCATGATCGCTCCCGTTTGATTTTCCGTACTCTAATTGCCGCTCGCCATCGTGCCAAAGATTTTGTCCGACACCGAACGCCACCTATTCGGCCAGTTCCTCAAGGATCTCGTCCGTACACTGCGGATCCACCGATCGGCACGCCGCCGTCAGGGTGTTGGCGATGCCTCGCAACCGCTCCGCCCAGTCGGCCGCCTCCACACCGCTCGGCGTGAGCTGGGCAAATTCGCCGCACAGCAAAATCATCCGCAGCAGGTGCTTGAAAAAGATTCCTTCCTGCTTCGCCAGATCGCGAGATCGAACGAACTTGTCGAAATCGCTGCCATGCCCGAGCAGGTCACCCGCCGCCCACACCGGGGTCACAAACAATCCGCCCGCATGGTCGATTTCACTTTCGAACAGCATTCGCATCTTTTGCGCCAACGGAATCGGATACCGCCGCAGCTCCGGCATCACGTCGGACTGGTCGGCCGGGGGGTATAAATCCTCCTGAGACGCCAGGCCTCGCGTCAGGATCGCCGGATCGACCACCTCCGTGCTCAACCGCCCCGGCGGCAACTCATCGGGCCAAGGCACTCGCAGGGTTTTTGCGACCGAGCCCGGCATCTCCAGCAGGCTCTCCAAAATTTGGATCAGCTCGTGGTCGTCTGCCTTGCCCAGGTGGTCCATCAAATACAATCCGTACAGCGGGTGGACCGCGCGAAACACCATCAGGTCCTTCAATTTCTGCGTCGGCGTCGCAGTGATCGGCTCATACGGCTCCGGCTCCACCACCTTTGTCGCTACGGTCTGCCGATCCCCCTTTGGCGCATACCCACCTTGATCGCCCATCGTCAACCGCCCCGCCAGCGGGCCCGCCGTCGGCTCAGCGGCTTCGTCCTCGTCCCCACTCCCCTCCGGCCCCTCGGGAGGCGCTCCGGAGCCCGTGGTTTCCACCGCCTTCACCCAGCTCGCCGGCGCCGGCGGGTCCAGCGTCACCACGCCCATGTGCCCCAGTGTCACCAACATTTTGTTCAGCCGCTTCAGTTCCGCTTCGATCGTCGGCTGATCCATCAGCCGCTGCCGCACCACCGCCCGGATCGGTTCCACCGCCGCGTTCGCCTCCAGAAGGTACGCCAGCCACCGCCAGTTCAGTCGCCCCTTGCTCGACAGCTTCGCCGCCGGCGTCGTCTGCAATTTCACAAACTGCTCCGGCTCCCAATACGTGTAACCCGTCCGCCGGGTCGGCTTCTTTTTCAGCAGCGCTTTTTTCGCCGCCATCAGCTTCGGATCCTTCGATTCTTCGGGGATCGAGTCGTATTTTTCCTTCCACCGCGCGAGCTTGACGTCATCCTCATGCGCCAACGCATAGACATGCCCTTCGGAATCAAACTGCGGCCGTCCTGCGCGACCGAACATCTGCTGGGCCGATCCCACCTCGATCAGCCGCTTCTTGTCGCGCGGGCCCTTCACGAGCGTCGTCAGGATCACCGACCGCGCCGGCAGATTGATCCCCGCCGCCAGCGTTTCGGTGCATACGCAGACCGGCAGCAGCTTTTCCTGGAACAATGTCTCCACCACCCGGCGATACTTCGGCAGCAAGCCCGCGTGATGGATGCCGATCCCCCGCGCCAGGCAGGTCCGCAGCTTGTTCCCCGCACCGGTCGAAAAATCAAACGCTTCCAACCGATCCAGTAGCGCCTTGCGCTGCCCCTCCGCGAACAGGTCCTTGCCCCGCAGCACGTCGGCCGTGCTCCAGCAGATTTCGCGGTCGAAGCAA
>JBQCCH010000728.1:0-2880 GCA_051962375.1 Tepidisphaeraceae bacterium | reverse complement strand
CAAAGCCCGTGATCGAAACATCCCCCGGCACACTCACGCCACGCGAGCGAAATGCGGAAATCAACGCATACGCCAGCACGTCACCCGAGGACACCCACGCGGTCACGCCCGCATCATGCTGGGCCATCACCTCACCCAATGACTGCTGCCATCGCTCCGGCTGCCGGGCGTATCCCTCCAGCTCGGCCGATTCCAGACTCACCACCGCGTCCATCGCCAAGGGCAATTCATACCGCAGCATCGCGTCCACATACCCCGCGAATCGCGACCGCGACCATGAGATGGTCTGGCACAACCCGAAAAAGCCGATTCGCCGATGTCCCAGCGAGTGAAGATGCCCCACCAGCTCGTCCATCGCGCGAGCCGAATCCGCACCGATGATGTCCACCGGCAAGCCCGCGTAAACGTGCTGCAGCGACACACAGCGATACCGCTCACACAGCCGCGCCACCACATCCTGCGGCCAGCGATAGACCAGGATCAGCGATTTCACCAACCCCTTTCGCATCGCGGGCGGCTGCTGCTGGACATCCAGAATGCTGGCCGCATCCGGCGTGCCGACGTGGTGCAGCACCAGCGTCATGTTCAGCGCCGGCGCCACCGCACTCATCCCCACCAAGTACCCACCCCGCTGCCACGATTGGTGCGGCGTGTGCACCATCACCCCGACAAACCCCTCATCCGCCTGATCGTCGCTGACTCGACCGTTCCCGGTCGGAAGCACATAGCCAATCGCCGCCGCCGCCGAAATCACCCGCGCCCGCACTTCCGGGCGAATCCCCGGAAGATTTCGCAACGCACGCGACACCGTCGCCTGTGACAACCGCAGGTCTTTCGCAATCAAGGCTTGCCCGGAAACGTCCATAACCACCACTTTCGCATATTGAATTCATTATTCAAGAATAAAATTCGCATACACATGCATAATTCTGCATTGAATACGCCATCTGGCTCTCAACCGCCCTCCGAAAACCATCCTAAGTCGCCAAAAACCCCCGCCCGCCGTTCCTGCCATTTCATTCTCTCGCTTTTTTCGTAAGTCACTCTTGGAGAAAATTTTACGATCGAAACTCGCGCGCACCGGCCGCACGGCCCTTGC
Source organism: Tepidisphaeraceae bacterium (assembly GCA_051962375.1). GTDB lineage: Bacteria > Planctomycetota > Phycisphaerae > Tepidisphaerales > Tepidisphaeraceae > RYN-431. The sequence continues at coordinate 1,781 of JBQCCH010000728.1, read as the reverse complement.
CCAGCCTGCCGGAGGACTTATCGCCTTGACGGATCACGCGTTTTCCCCTTTTTACTTGCCAAAGTGCCGCCCCTTACGGACGCTCGCACTTCGGTTGTACCGCCGGGCCGGTCGGCCGTCGGCGGAAATCCGGGCCGAATTTTGCCGGTCGATGGCCGCCCCGTCCCCCGCTACGATTCCCTCCCATGCCGACCATCCTGGCCATCTCCGGCAGCCTGCGACAAGCGTCGTCCAATGGCGCGGTCCTCCGCGCCGCCCAACAGCTCGCCCGCGAACAGTTCTCCCCCCAACCGCTCGCCCCCCAGGCGCTCCCCACCAGCGCCCTCGCCCTCACGTGCGACGACCACATCGGCCGCCTGCCGCTGTTCAATCCCGATCTTGATGGGACCACGCCCCCCGCCCCCGTGACAGCCTTCCGCACCGCGCTCCGCCACGCCGATGCCGTGCTGATCTGCTCCCCCGAATACGCACACGGCGTTCCCGGCGCGATGAAGAATGCTTTGGATTGGATCGTTTCCAGCGGCGAATTTCTCGACAAGCCGGTCGGCCTGCTGAACGCCTCCCCGCATGCCGTCCACGCGCCGGCGTCGCTCGCTGAAACGCTCACCGTGATGATGGCCCGGCTCATCCCCGGCGCCTGCGTCACGCTCCCGCTGACGAGCAACCGCCTCACCGATGCACAACTCGCCGCCGATCCGGCCATCGCCCCGCTGCTGATCCACGCCCTGCACGCCTTGCACGCCGCGATCGAACCGCCGCCGGCTCATCCGAGCGGCGGCTGATCCACGCGCGCCAGCTTGTCCGGATTGCGGGTAAGGAAGACTTGCCTCACGCAGCCGCGCACGTCGTACTCGAAACTGATCAGGCTCCGGATCGCTTCGCCGTCGCGAACCACCCACGCCCACTGCCCATTGATCCGGGCCGCCGACCACTGCAAGGCGGCGTTGTGACGGTGCAGCACCTTGCCCACAAAGCCCAGCACTTCCTTCGGCCCCCGCAAAACCCGGTTGATGCTCTGCACCCGGCCGCCACTGTCCGAGCGAAGCTGGATGTCGTCCGCCAGGCGCTCCGCCAGCCGTGCGATATCCCCCGTCGCCACCGCCGCCTCAAACGCCGCCAGCAGTTCCCGCTGCTGCGCGTCCGAAGCCAGGTGTCGCGGTTTCGCTTCGCCGATGCGCAGCAACGCGCGCGACACCAGCTTCCGGCACGCCGGCTCCTGCAGATCCAGCGCCGCGGCGATCTCGTCGTAAGGCACATCAAAAATTTCGCGCAACACATACGCCGCCCGCTCCCGCGGCGTCAGTCGCTCCAGCAGCAGCAGAAATGCCGTCGTCACCGACGCCGCCCGCTCCAGCTTCGCATCGGGGCTTTCGTCCATCGTGCTCACCGGCTCCGGGAGCCACTCCCCCACGTACTGCACCCGCTTCCGCCGCGCCGACCGCAGCAGATCGATCGACCGCCGCGCGCACACCCGCATCATCCACGACGCCGGATTGTCGATCGCGGCACGGTCCGCGGTTTGCCATTTCAGATACGTGTCCTGCACCGCATCCTCGGCCTCGGCGCGTGAGCCGAGAATGCGGTACGCCACCCCCAGCAAGCGAGGGCCGATCTCATCAAGCCCACTCTTATCAAGCCCGGTCTTATCAAGATCAGTCTCGTTCACGCGCCGCACCTCCGGGTCAGTGCCTCGACACCTGCATCCGGTTCCACATATTGATCATCGCCACCAGAGATGTCAGCGTGCTGATCTGCTGATCCGAAAAATGCTCGCGCAGCCG
>JBQCCH010000727.1:0-7181 GCA_051962375.1 Tepidisphaeraceae bacterium | reverse complement strand
TTTCGGCGGAACGCTTTAGGCCGGAAAACGACGCCAAAGTGAAACAAAAAATGGCAGGAACGGCCGGCGGGGTTTTTCGGCGACTTACGCCGATGCCCCGGCAAGCGAGCGGGGACAAAGAAAAAGCCCGAACGACCGCTTGGGGTCATTCGGGCTTCTGAATTCGATGCGTTGAATTCGATGCGTTGAATTCGGGCGTCTGAATTCCGGCGTTTCGGATCGATCGATGTCCGGCACGGGCCGGGCAGGATCAGGCGAGATCGTCGAGCAACTTGCCGGCGGCGGCATCGAGCTTGTCGTCGGTTTCGTAGGTGCCGTTGGCGATCTGGACCTTGATGGCGTTGACCTTGTCCCAGCGGACGTCATTGGTTTTGAGTTGGCCGAGCATGTGGTTCACCGTGCTGAGTTCGACGGTATCGGTGCGAGAGGCCGAGGACGTGCTGCTGACGCTGGCCGGCTTGGAAAGGGCCGGGGCGTAGGCACGTTGGATCGGGTTCGAACCGCTGAGGGGATTGATGGTGCTCATAATACGTTGCACTCCGGCTAAGGTCGGGCAGGATCGCCGGCGGAACACCGCGAGGCAAAAAGACCCGTCCATCCTGTCGCGGCCAATCCTTCGGCCACTGGTGACCGCCCGAAGTCGAGCGGCCGTCCTCCATGAACGACAGTTTCGATATCGTCCGGCTTGGATCGAATTCTTGAGGGAGATGAACAATCGTGCGGATCCATCTAAGCCTAAGTCAGACCGAGGGTTAAGGCGGACCGAGGACGCAAATGTCGCGCGAAACGAAAAAAATGCGCCTCAAAATTGCCGACGCTCGATTGCGCATTTTATGCAGAATCCCCATTTTAACAACCTTGGGCATTCGCAAGTACTGGGACGGAAGTTTTTATCAGACGGCGGTGTTACCGGACTTTTGACCAGGGGCGAGCCAAGGGCCTGCGTGCGGCGGCCATTGTCTCGCAAAAAATTGTGGGTAAGGTTTGCTCCCCATGTCTGATTGGCCTGATGCGGTGTTGTTCGACTTTGACGGTGTGCTGGTGCACAGCGAGCCGTTGCATTACGTGGCATTCCAGACGATCGCCGACCGCGAGGGGCTGACGCTGGGCGAAGAGCGGTACTACACCGAACTGCTGGGGTATGACGATTACGGCGCCTTGCGACGCCTGCTGGAACTAAACGACCAGCCGATCGACCGAAAACGCCTGCTCCGGCTGTCGGCCGACAAGGCGATTGTCGCGGAGTCGCTGGTGCATCAAAAACGCTTCGACCCGCTGCCGGGCGTGGAAGAGGTGGTCCGGGGGCTGTGGCGGAACTATCCGCTGGCGATCTGCTCGGGGGCGTTGGCGAATGAGATCGAGCTGATTCTGGAAGGGGTGCGGCTGCGCGACTGCTTCCGGGTGATCGTATCGGCGGAGGATGTGACTGTCGGCAAGCCCGATCCGGAGAGCTACCTGCGGGGCGTGGAGATGCTGAGCCGGCGGTATCATCGGCGGCTGAATCCGAAAAATTGCCTGGTATTCGAAGACGCGCCCCGGGTGATCGACCGTCTGAAGCCGCTGGGATTTGTGTGCGTGGGGATCGCCAACCATATCCCCGCAGCCCGTTTCACGGGGGCGGACTACATCCTGGACGCCCTGACGCCGCAGGAGATCAAGGCCAAGCTCCCGCAGCTTCAGCTGTACGAGGGGTGACCGGACGAGGGGTCATCCGGTCATCACCCGCTCAGCGCCTGGTCATTGTCCGGGCCTGGTCATTGCCCGCTCAGCGCCGCTTCTTTTTCGGCGATCGATTCGGGGCGGATTTTTTCTGGTCCCGCTGCTTCGAGCGCTGGTTGCGCTTGGTGGCCCCTTCTGTGACGCGTGGCTTGCCCTTGGCGGGGTGTGAGCCGTGCGACGATTTTTCGGGGTGCTTGCCCTTCTTGCCGGGGGCGTCGGTCGTGCCGCGGGTGAGGATTTGCTCGACGGCTAAATCCAGCTCCCGCCGGGGCAGATCGACGCGGACGATCGTGACCTTGGCGACATCGCCGATCCGGATTTTCTGCCCCGATCGCTGGCCGCGGATGGAGCCGCTTTTTTCATCGACGTCCCAGCGGTCGTTCAGCAGGTCGGGATACCGGATGAGTCCTTCGACGAGGTATTGCTGAAGCTGGATGAAGATGCCGAAGTTCGTGACGCCCGTGACGACGCCCATGAATTCTTCGCCGACGTGGTTTTGCATCAGCTCCAAAATTTTCACCTGCCGCAGTTCGCGTTCGGCGTCTTCGCTGCGGCGTTCGGTGTAGCTGATATGCTTCCCGATGGCGGCGGACTCGGCAAAGGTGGGCACGCCCTGCATCGGCTCCTTCGGCCGCAAGCGCGGGGGCGGGCCGTTGCGGAAATCCACCTGGATCGACGCGAAATACGAATCGAGCAGACGATGAATCGTCAAATCGGCATAACGGCGGATCGGGCTGGTGAAGTGGCCGTAGTGCGTGCTCGCCAAGGCGAAGTGACCGACCTTTTTCGGGCTGTATTCGGCCCGAGTCAGGCTGCGCAGCACCGCCAGGTTCACCGCGAAGGCTTCGGGGCGGCCCTTCACTTTTTTCAGCAGGCCCTGCAGCACATGGCGATCAATTTCCTTGGGCAAGGCGTGTCCGAGCGCACTGACGAAGTGCGTGAGCCGCTCGGTGGCCTTGGGATCGGGATCCGGATGCGTCCGCCGAAGAAACGGCACGTCCAGCACATCCAACAGGCGGGCAACCGATTCGTTGGCTTCCACCATGAACATTTCGATCAGCGTGTGCGTGAAACTTTCATCCTCCGGCACCGCATCGACGACTTTGCCCTCGTCGTTCAACACCAGCGACATTTTCGGCAAATTCAGCACCAGTTGCCCGGCGGCGTGACGGCGCTTCTGGATGCGGCGCGACAGCGTATTCATGTCGTGCAGCAGTTTGACGACCTCGGCCGGGTAATCGCTGGGGCGGCGGTTGCCGTCGGGGTGATAAATTTCGTCGCGCCCGTCGATCAGGTCCTGCGCCTCGCGGTACCGCAAGCGCTTGCGGCTGTGGATGACCGTATTGGCGAACCGCGACCGCACCGGCTGGGCGTTGTCGTTGTAGGTGATGAAGGCGCTTTTGCAGAGACGGGGAACGCCTTCCTGCAGGCTGCAGATGCCGTTGCTCAGGACCTCCGGCAGCATCGGAATCACGTGGCCGGGGAAATACGTGCTGTTGCCGCGCGCCTTCGCTTCGACGTCCAGCGCCGAATCGACGGGCACGAAGTTGCTGACGTCGGCGATGTGCACGCCGAGCTCCCAGTTGCCGTCGTCCAGTTGCTGCAGGCTGATGGCGTCGTCGTAATCCTTGGCGTCATCGGGGTCGATGGTGCAAATCACGACATCGCGCATGTCGTAGCGGTTGCCGAAATCGGTGGTGGCCTTGAATTCCGCCAGCGCTGCGGAGGCCTGGTCTTTCACTTCGTCCGGGAATTCGCCCGGCAAGCCGAATTGGACGACGACGGATTTCAGGTCCACGTCTTTTTCGCCCGCCGCCCCGAGCACATCGGTGATCACGCCCATTGCGGCTTCGTCGCGCGTGGCGAATTCGGTGATTTCAACCACCACCTTCGTGCCCGGCTTGATGTATTTCGTGGCTGCGTCGGGGGTGTAGATCCGTTCGGTGAAGGTGTTCCCGTCCGGGAGGACGAACCAGAAGCCCTCGCGGCGTTCGAGCGATCCGACGAACCGCTTGTTCTTGCGCTCCACCACTTCCACGATGCGGCCCGAGACCATCACCTTGCCATCGCGCTTGGAGCGCGAGACGACCTTGGCCTTGACGATGTCGCCGGTGATCGCGCCGCCGGGGTTGTCGCGCTCACCGATGTAGAGGTCTTCGTGGGCCGTCGGATCCAGCGGGATGACAAACCCGAACCCTTTTTTGTTCTGCCGAAATGTGCCGACGATTTCATCACCCCGCGGGCCGGTGCGCTCGGTGGGGAGAACGATCGTTCCCTTGCTGCCGAGCAGGACGCGGCCTTCATCGAGCAGTTGCTTGAGCGCTTCGCGAAAGGCGGGATAGTGCTCGTCGTCGGCTTCTTTCAGCGTTTTGGCGAGTTGTCGAGGACGCACCGGCTTGTAATCTGGGTGCTGAAGATGTTGCAGAATTCGGCCGGCCAACGGATCGGGCATGGTGCTGTTGTATCCCCGAATGAGCCTGCTTGCACGCAAAACCTGCGGCCGCTTCGAAATGACCGTATCATCGGCGGCCATGTCCGTCGTCTTTTTATCGCTCCAGCGCCTGGCCCGATTCACGCTGGCGGCCTTCGTGGTGACCTTCGTTTTGGCGCGGATTGTGGTCCTGTTGATCATGACCCACCGCATGCCCGACCTGTTTCTCTGGGTGGGCGGCACGCACGTGCATCACTTGAACTACGGGATCTTCCTGCTGGTGATCGTCGGCGGATGGGCGCTGTTCGATCGGCCGGAAAACCCGCGGACGCTCCGCTGGCTGGCGACGGCCTATGGCGTGGGGCTGGCGCTGACCTTCGACGAGTTCGGCATGTGGCTGCACCTGGGGGGCGGCTACTGGCAACGCGCCAGCTACGATGCCATCGTCGTCGTGGGCGCGGCATTGAGCCTGATTGCCGTCGCCCCTTCCATGCGGCACTGGCCGTGGACGTCCTGGGTGATCGCCGGCTTCATCGTCCTGCTCTGCGTCATCGGCCTGAAGCTGATGTCCGACGAATTAAATCTGTGGCAGCCCTTTCTCGAACGCATCGAAAGCTTGGGGCCGGTCGGGTCGTAAGCTCAGACAAAGTAGCCGCAGACACAGCAGCGTTAGACAAAACTGCACGACAGCCCGATCGCCCGCTCCAGTTGTTCCATGTACTCCGCCGCCGGAATGTGGATGCAGCCGAATTGCTTCATGTGATCGGTGACCATCTGCGTATCGAGCAGCACGTACCCTCGATCCCGCAGCCGCTGCACGAGATGAACGAGGGCGACCTTCGACGCGTTGGCGGCGTGGTGAAACATCGACTCGCCAAAAAACGCCCCGCCGATCGCCACGCCATACAGGCCGCCCACGAGTCGAGTGTCCTTATACGCCTCCACCGAGTGCGCAAACCCCAGGCGGTGCAGGTCGGTGTAGGCGTCGATCAATTCGTCACTGATCCAGCCCCCGTGCGCGTCGGGCCGATAGACGTCCTTGCAAGCGCGCATCACGCCGGAGAAATCGGCGTCGAGGCGGATTTCAAACTTTCCCTGCCGCACCAATTGCCGAAGGGTCTTAGGGCAATGAAACGCGTCCAGCGGCAGCACGCCGCGCGGGTCGGCGGTGTACCACCGGGTGATGCCGTCCGGATCGGTCATCGGGAAGACGCCGCTCGCGTACGCGCGAAGCAGCGTCCGGGCATCCAGGTGCGGTTCGGTCACGCGGCTGATTTTAGAGCCTTGCCCTCTCCGAGCGAAGGCTTCGTTTTTGCCTCAGGCATTTCGCTCGACGACGAATTTCGCCAGGGCGATGAGTCGATCGGCCCGGCTTCCCAACGGCGCCACCGCCTCAACCGCCAATTCAATCTGCCGGGCGCCTTCCCGCTTGGCGCCTTCCAGGCCCATCAATCGCGGATAGGTGTTTTTTCCGGCGGCGGCGTCTTTCTTCGTGGCTTTGCCCATTTGTTCGGGCGTGGCGGTTTCATCAAGGACGTCGTCGATGATCTGAAACGCCAATCCCAGGTGCTGGCCGAACGATGTCACCGCCGCCACGATCTCTTCCGGCGCCCGGGCCGCAATCGCGCCCATGCGGCAACTGGTCGTCAGCAGCGCACCGGTCTTGAGCCGATGAATCTGCTGCAATCCGGCCAAATCCTGGGCGACGTTTTCCCCTTCGATGTCGAGCACCTGCCCGCCGATCATGCCCGCCGGGCCGGTCGCGTGGGCCAGTTCGCGCACGAGCGGGCCGACCAGGTCGGCGTCGGTGTCGGTGCTGATCGCCTCAAAGGCGAGCGTCGTCATCGCATCGCCCGCAAGAATCGCCATCGCTTCGCCGAAGACCTTGTGATTCGTCGGCATTCCCCGGCGCAGGTCGTCATCGTCCATGGCGGGCAAATCGTCATGCACCAGCGAAAATGTGTGGATCAACTCCATCGCCGACGCCGCCACCAAGGCGGAGCGCTCGCCGTCCTTGCGCGCCGAAAAGGTGGCGTGAAAGGTCTCAAGCACCAACGCCGGCCGCAGCCGCTTGCCGCCAGCGCGAAGGCTGTACGCGATCGATTCGACCAGCTTCTTCGGCGCCGCGGTCTGCCGGGCGAGGAGCGACTCAAAATAGTCGTTCACCGCGGCGGAATGCTGTTTCAGAATCCCCGGCACATCAACCTTCATCGGCATCTCCCTCGACCTCAGGCACATCGGCCTTTTGCAATTGCTCAATCTGCTGCTCGGCCTTCCCGAGCACTTGCCTGCAGAACTGGATCAGAAAATTTCCGCGCTCGTATCGCACGAGCGATTCTTCCAGCGGCACTTCGCCGCGTTCCATGTCCGAGAGGATGCGCTCCAGTTCGGAGATGGCTTCTTCAAAGTTCGGCGGCTGGGGTTGTTTCGTCTTTGCCATGCGAGCGGGCGGATTGTAGCGGCAACCCGGGCATTACGTCGATCCACTTTTGTCGACGCCGGACCAGGATTGCCCCCGGGTAATGTTGCCGTGGCGGCTGGCTCACGTCGGTCGCCTGTCGGAGCAGCCGCTGACATGTCGCCGGCGAGACGTCGTCCGGCGGCGCTCCCCGGTCGATCAGCCACCGCCGCAGTGCGTATTCTGCGACGATTTGCGGCTCGGGCAATGCCCCACAGGCGAACCGCTCGGGCAACACCGGGGCCGCCGCTTCCAACGATTCGCGCAATCGGGCGGACGCGGACGCAAGGCGCAGCAGGGGTTCCACCCCTTCCGGATGCGCCGCCAGCCACTGCCGCACCACGTTGCGCCGATAGTGGGGCGAGGCATTGCTCGCGTCCTCGCGCCAGGGCTGGCCGATCTGGCGCAAATAGGCCCGCAGGTCGTCGCGGCGACAGCCCAGCAGGGGACGAAACACGCGAAGTCCGTCAATGACGCGCATCGGCGTCATTCCGCCGAGAAACGGAGTGCTGGCCCCGCGCAGCAGCCGCAGGAGCAATCCTTCGGCCTGATCATCGGCATGGTGCGCCAGCA
>JBQCCH010000726.1:0-2239 GCA_051962375.1 Tepidisphaeraceae bacterium | reverse complement strand
CGCCCGCGGCGTCGCGGTGGGCGAGGAAGAATCCGTTTCGATCATGGTCAATGAGGAGGATCACCTCCGCATTCAGGTGCTCAAGAGCGGCCTGCAGCTGGATGAGGCCTGGGAGCAGATCAACAAGATCGACGACGTGCTCGAAAACCAGCTGGATTTCGCCTTCAACCCGCGGTTCGGGTATCTCACCGCCTGCCCGACGAATGTCGGCACCGGCATCCGCGTGAGCGTGATGCTGCACCTGCCGGCCCTGAAATTGACGGGGGAGATTGAAAAAGTCTTCCGTGCCGCCAAGGACATGAAGCTGGCCGTCCGCGGCCTGTATGGTGAAGGCACCGAGGCCACCGGCGATTTCTACCAGATCAGCAACCAGACGACGCTCGGCAAGATCGAAGAAGACATCATCCACGATTTCAAGCACGTGGTGATCCCCAAAATCATCGACTACGAACACCATGCCCGCCGCACGCTGCTGAATGAGCGGCTGGTGTCGCTCGACGACAAGGTATTCCGGGCGCTCGGCCTGCTCCGGTCGGCGCGGCTGATCACGAGCGAAGAAGTGCTCTTCGCGTTGAGCCACCTGCGCATGGGCGTGAACATGGCCCGCATTCCGGGCGTGGAAATCCGAACGATCAACGAAATGCTTCTGCTCACCCAGCCCGCTCACCTGCAGAAGCTGATGGGCAAGAAGCTCGAGGGAGACGCCCGCCGCGCTGCCCGGGCTGACTTTATTCGCAAAAAATTGGGCGTGCCGTAGTCGGCGGTGGTAAGTTTGTCCGCTGATGGACGACGCACTCGCCCGCCGATTGGGGGACATCGAAGAACGATTGCGGGAGATCGAGGCCCACCTTGGGTTGCCCCAAGTTCCGCCGCCGTTGCCCCGACCCCCGTTGCCCCGGCCGACCTTGCCCCGGCCGACCTTGCCCGAATCGGCCGCCGCGAATGTGCCGCCGATCGCTGCCGACCGAAGCGCTTCTGACGCTTCGACCCGCGAGCCGGTTGCTGAGCCGGCCGCCGACGATCAGAATCCCATCTCTTGGGACACCGTTGATACGCAGCTTGCGCGTCCGGCGCCGGTCCGCCCCCCGCCTCATCGAACCCACCCAACGCCCGGCTCAGCCACGCTTGAGCACACGATCGGCCTGAAGTGGACCGGCTGGGTTGGGGCGGTCATCCTGATCGTGGGGCTGGCACTGGGGTACAAATTCGCCTACGACCAGGGCTGGCTCACGCTCGCGCCGGTGCCGAAGCTGATCCTGATGGTCGCTTCGGGCGTTTGCCTGCTGGGGGCGGGCGAGGTGATCTACCGCCGGATCAACCGGGTGTCGGCCGCGGGCTTTTACGGGGCGGGGGTCGCGGTTTTCTTCCTCGCAGGATACGCCGGCCACGCCTGGTACGGGTTGTTTGAGCCCAGCACCGCCCTTCTGCTCATGGGCGCGGCCGCCGCGATCGGGATACTCGTCGCGGCGCGGGCCGATCTGGTGTCGGTGGCCGTGCTTGCGATCATTGGCGGCAACATCGCGCCGCTGGTGCTCGGCCAGCGCCTGACCTCCATCACGCCCTTCCTCCTCTACCTCGCCAGCCTGCAATGGCTCGCCCTGGGCTTATGCGCCTGGCGATCCCGCCCGAAATGGTGGTGCCTGCGCGGCGTTTCCCTGGCCACGACGACGGCCTGGATGCTGACGGTCTGCGGCGTCGGCGAATCGGTCACCGTCTTGCTGGTGTTCGCCTTCGACTTCTGGCTCAGCTTCCAGGGCGAGCTGGTTTATTCGACGCGTCGCGCCAGGGTCGACCGTCCTGCCGCACGCGGTGAACGGCCGGCGGGCATCGTGTATTCGTTGCTGGCGACGGCAGCGCTGGTCGTCTGGCTGCTGATGACGCTTCGCACCGCCGAGCCGATGACTCAAGGCGAATGGCTCGCCGGCCTGGCGGTGCTTCTCATTGGCGCTTCGATCCCGTTGACGCGCGGGGGCGGGGGCATTCTCGCTTCCCTTGCCCGCGGGTATCGGGTGCAGGCGGTGCTGTTGTTGATCCTCGCGGTGCCGGTCGCGTTGGAAGGGCCGATCCTTCTTTTCGGATGGATGCTGCTGGCGGTCGGCCTTGCGTTGCTGGCCGCGATGAGGCGGGATCGTCTGGCGCTCGTCGGAGCCACGATCGTGTGGGGACTGACGGTCATCGGTTGGGCGATTTGGGCGGTCTCGGGCACCGAGAGCCGCAGGATTTGGGCGACCTTCGCCGG
>JBQCCH010000725.1:0-3737 GCA_051962375.1 Tepidisphaeraceae bacterium | reverse complement strand
CGCCCGCGAAGAGCTCGGCATCACCGAAGCGCTCGCCGCCCGCCCCGTGCAGGCGGCGCTGGCGTCGGCGGCCACCTTTGTGTCGGGCGCGATCGTCCCGCTGCTGGCGGCCGTCGTGTCGCCGGCCGGGTATGCGATCTTCGTCATCATCGGAGCGACGCTCGTCGTCCTCGGCGTCCTGGGCGCATTGGCGGCACGCGTCGGTGGGGCGTCGCCCGTGCTCGGGGCGATGCGCGTCCTCTTCTGGGGCGCGATGGCCATGGGCGTCACCGCCGGCGTCGGAGCGATCTTCCGCCTCGCGGTCTGATTCCTGCTGATCCTTCGCACCGACTCAGTTCACGTCGACCGGCGCGTCCCCGGCCGCCGCGTCGTCGGAAGCAGCCGTCTCTGCTGCAGTCGATTCCGTCGGATGGACGTTGTCCGGCTGCACGTTGTCCGGCTGCACGTCGGCGGGTTGCACGTCGACGGATTCGGTGTCGGCAGGTTGCGCGGCGGTGGCGGCCTCGGGTTCCCGCGCCTCAGGCTCCCGCACTTCCGGCGTGGCGGTGTCGGGCGTCGCTTTCTTCTGCGGCTTCAGTTCGTCCGCGCCTTTGGGCAGATCCTTCAGCGAATTCAGGCCGAAGACTTCGAGAAAACGCTTGGTCGTCCCGTAAAGGATCGGCCGTCCGGGCTCATCCGCGCGGCCGGCGATTTTCACCAGGTGCTTTTCCATGAGGCTCCGCACCGTTTCGCCGCACATCACGCCGCGGATGCTTTCGATGTCCGCGCGAAGGATCGGCTGCTTGTAAGCGATGATCGCCAGCGTCTCGAGCGCCGCCTTGGTCAGCTTTGCGTCCGCTTCTTTCTGCTGATGTTTCTTGATGATCGACGCGAAGGCGGGCAGCGTCAGCATCTGGAACCCGCCGGCCACCTGCTCGATGCGGAACGATCGCTGCGTCTCCTGGTACTGCTGATTGAGCGCCCGCACCGCCTGGCGAATCGGCTTGGCCGACGATTCGAGCAATTCCGCCAACCGCCCGGCCGTCAGCGGGTGATGGGTCGAAAACAGCAGCGCCTCCAGCATGCTCAGATCGATGGATTCGTCCGCCGCTTGTCCGGAGGCATCGGCGTCTTTGTCCGCCGCGTCGCCGGCGTCGACCGGGCCATCCGTCTGCTCATCGGCCGGCACGGTCTCGCTCAATGGCGCATCGGAAGCGCCAGCGTCCTGCACCGAAGGCTCGGCAGCAGGGGCCTCCGTTGCCGATGGCTCGGCCTCCGGGGTTTCGGGCGCGTGGGTCGGTTCCTCGGGCGACGATTCATCCGCTTGCATCCGCGCAATGTATCGCGAAGGCACAGTTTCGCCACAATTCGCCGAACGTGATGTCAGTTTTTGCGACCTGCCGACCCCTCCGCGCGGGCCCAGCCCGCACCTCATGCCTTTCGCGGTCATTCCGGAAAATCAAGAAGCAGGGGACGCAATCAATGCGGCTTATTCAGCAGCAGCCACCCGATCACCGCCACCGCCGCCAGGGCGGCGATCGACAGGAAGATCGCGATCGAGAGCATCACCGTGAAGCGGGTGCTCTGCTTCGTCAGCACGTCCTGCAGTTCCGTGTCGCGCTTGGCGATGTTGTCGCGCATCGATTCCAGGATCTGCGCGCCGGTCGAGCTTTGGCGGCCCATTTCCTGCATCGTGCTGCCGACGCTGCTGAGATTGCTGGCGATCTGCTCATCCGTCTGGCGCATTCGGTCCATGCGCTCGCTGACGCTTTCGAGCACCTCACGCTGGTTGCTGTTGGATTTGGAAACGTGATCCAGAATCTCCGTCAGCTTCTGCTGCTGCAGGTGCTGGGCGGCCAATTCCTGGTGAAGGGCCTTGAGCGTTTCGCCCTGCATGCGGGCGCTTTCGGGCAGTTGCTCGAGCAGGGTGGGCAACCGCGAGAGATGCTCCAGCAATTGATCCTGCCGGGCCCCCTGGCGCTCCAGGTTTTCGCGAATGCCGACCATCAGGTCGGTCAACGTGACAAAGCCTTCGTGCAGCGATTGCAGCGCCGCGTTCTGCCGCGCGAACGGCCGGAAGATCGACACGCGATTGGCCGACTCCGGGTGCGAAGCATCGTGCCCCTCGTGCGGCAGCGGCGAAAGTTCGCCCGACTGCGCATCGGAACGGCTGAACCACCCACGGACACGCGACATCAACGTTTGATCGGCCATAAGCATCCCCCTCCAACGGGGTTCGAAGACGGTCGGCGAAATTTCTCGGGCGTATTTTGACGGTCGGTTCAGCGCACTTTAGCATCGGCCTCGCATGCGTCAAACGACCCGACGGAGCCTTTTGCTTGCCGCCAGCCTTTTGCTGGCCGGCTGCGGCAAAGACACGCCACCGCCGGGAGTTGCGGCCGACACCATCGTATGCCTCTCCCCGGCCGCAAGCGACTTGCTCGTCGCCATGGGGCTCACGCCCCGAATCGTCGCCGTCAGCGGTTACGAAGCCAACCCCACCCTCCGCCGCACGCTCCCCAACGCCGGCGACTACCAGCGCATCGACTGGGAACGACTCGCCGAGCTGAAGCCGGGGTTTTTGATCATCCAGGGCGCGCCCGATCGCTTGCCTGGCGGCATCGCCGAGCGGTGCGCGGCCATGGGAATCACGCCGATCGTCCTGAGCATCGACCGCATCGCCGACATCGAACACGCCATCCAACAGCTCGGCGACGCCCTCCACGCCCCGGCCGCCGCCGCCAAGCTCGACGCGACCTTCCATCAACAATTGGCCGGCCTGAGCGATCCGCAGCGGGCGAAGGTCCCCGCGCTCATCGTGCTGAACGACTCGGGCACGGCCGTCGTCGGGCGATCCAATTTCATCAACGACGCCCTGCAGGCCGCGGGCGGCGAGAATGTCATCACCGCCGACGGGTATCCCTCGATCGATCGCGAGAAGCTCCTCACGCTGCACCCGGCGGTGATCTTCCTGCTAATGCCCGGCGCAAGCGACAGCACGGTCGCCCGGGCGAAACAGGCGATGGGCACGACGCACGCGACAGTCTGCCCGATCACCCGCGCCGACGCGCTGCTGCCCGGGACGGCCGTCGTTGAACTGGCACGACAGTTTGCCGACCAACTGAAGGCGACCCCCCCATGAAGCGTTTCGACGCGGCCGCACTTCTTCGGTTGACGCTGCTTTCGATCCTGCTCTGGGCGATCGTGGCCGCGGGTTGCCTGCTGATCGGCTCAACCGGCAGTGCGGGGCTGCCGGATGCCATTCAATTGCACCTGCGATGGAAAGACCATGTGCTGCCCGCCTCGCTGATCGGCGCAGCCCTGGCCGCCGCGGGCGCCGCGTACCAGGCGATCCTGCGAAATCCGTTGGCCGACCCGTACCTGCTCGGCACCAGCAGCGGGGCGATGCTGGCCGCCTATCTCTGGCGCTTGCCGGCCATCGGATCGATCGCCTTCATCGGCGCATTTTCCCCTCATGCCTTCGCCATGCTCGGCGCTCTGGTGGCGACCGCCGCCGTCCTGGCGATCGCCCACGGCCGCGGGCGCATCGAGCCGGTCACTGCGATCCTCGCGGGCGTCATCATCAACAGCCTGTGCGGGGCGGCCTTCATGGTGCTGAACGCCATCTTCCGCGATCTGCCCGGCTCGGGCGGGATCATGTCCTTCCTGGTCGGCGACATTCAAACCACCGCCACCGCCGGGCAAATGACGATCGCCGCACTGCTCATCGCCGGCGGGTGGGGGGGCATCCTGCTGAT
>JBQCCH010000724.1:0-5185 GCA_051962375.1 Tepidisphaeraceae bacterium | reverse complement strand
CGATTGGTGGGCGGATCGGTATCGGGAGATCGTCCAGGACGCGCTAGCCGCCGGCCGTGAGGGCCGCACCACGCAGTTTGAAGCCTTCGCCCAAACCGTTAAAGGCACGCCCAAGTGGTGGCACGTGACGGTCGCCCCGCTTTTGGGGGATGACAATCGTCCGGCACAGCTGCTGTCGGTGTCGCGCGACATCACCGCCCAGCGATCCACGCAGGACGCCGCCGCCGAGCGGTCGGATCGGTTGCGATCGATCATCGCCAGCGCGAAGGATTACGCGGTCATCAGCCTTGATTTGAACGGCTTCATTCTCGGCTGGAGCACCGGCGCTGTCGATATGTTCGGCTACACCGAGGCCGAAGCCGTCGGGCAGCATTTCAGCCTGATCTGGCCCCCCGAAGAACGCGACGCCGGCCGCCCCGCCAAGGAATTGCAACTGGCGCGTGACAGCGGCGTCGCCCCCATCGATCGGTGGCACGAGCGCATCGACGGCAAGCGCATCTGGGTCGTGGGCGCGACCCGGCCCGTGCGAAATTCCTCCGGCCAACTCACCGGCTACGTCAAAGTCTGCCGCGATGAAACCGAACGCCGCGCCGCCGAGACCGCGCTGCGAAAAAGCGAAGCCCAGTATCAGTCCCTCGTCGATTCCATCGACCAGGGTTTCTGCATCCTGAAGATGCTCTACGACGCCGACGGCCGCCCTTTCGATTACATTTATGAAGAGGTCAACGGCGCCTTCGAACGCCAAACCGGCCTGGTGAACCCGGTCGGCCGATCCATGCGGGAATTTGTCCCGGATTTTGAGCGATATTTCCCCGAACTGTACGACCGCGTCGCCCAAACCGGCGAACCCGTTCGCGCGATGAATGAAGTCCCGGGCATGCGGCGGTGGTTCGATGTCAACGCCTTCCGCGTCGGCGATCCGAATGATCCGCGCGTCGCCGTTCTGTTCAGCGATGTCACCGAGCAGCGCCTTCAGGCGGAGCGGCGTGAAGAGCTGCTGCGCACCATCGACGCCGAGCGTCGCAATCTGGCCGAAGTCGTCAAGCTCGCCCCATCGTTCATGTGCGTGCTGCGTGGCCCGGAACACGTGTTCGAGCTCGCCAATGAAGGCTACTACAGCCTCATCGGCCGGCGCGACATCGTGGGCAAACCCGTCCGCGTCGCGCTGCCCGAAGTGGAAGGCCAAGGCTTTTTTGAATTGCTCGACCAGGTCTACCGCACCGGCAATGCCGCCAGCGGCACGGAGGTGCCCGTCACCCTCCGCGACGGGCGTGACGGCCCCATGCGGACGATTCGCATCAATTTCGTCTACCAGCCCCTTCGCGGCGCGGCTGACGCGATCAACGGCATCTTCGTCCACGGCGTCAATGTCACCGAATCCGTCCAGGCGCGCGAAGCGATCGAAGCCAGCGAACGCCAGCGCCGCCTCGCCCTGGATGCCGCCGAGTTGGGCTCGTGGCACATCGATGCCGAGACACTCGCCCTGCGGACCGATGCCCGGTTCAGCGCGATCTTCGATCTGCCCGGCCAAAACAACGACGGCCGCGCCGCACTCGCCGCCGTTCATCCTGAAGATCGCGAACGAGTCCGCGCCGCCGGCGCCGCGGCGATGCGGTTGGATGATCCCATCCCGTTTTCCGAAGAGTTTCGCGTCGTTCACCGCAGCGGCGACATTCGCTGGGTCTTCGGTCGCGGCCGGGCCGATTTCTCCGTCGACGCCGGCGGCGCTCGCAAGCTGCTCAGCATCGACGGCACCGTCGCCGACATCACCGAACGCAAGCAGCTTGAGGCCGAGCGCGAGCAATTGCTCCAGACCGCCCACGCCGCCCGCGCCGAGGCAGAACGCGCCAGCCGGATGAAGGACGAATTCCTGGCCACCCTCAGCCACGAATTGCGCACGCCGCTCAGTGCGATCCTCGGCTGGTCGCAATTGCTCCGCCAGGCCGACATGGGCCCCGCCGCGTTGGACGAAGGGCTCGCCACGATCGAGCGTAATGCGCGCGTGCAGACGCAGATCATCGAAGACCTGCTCGACATGAGCCGGATCATCAGCGGCAAGATCAGCCTGGACGCTCAGCGCATCGACCTGGGCCAAGTCGTCCGCGCCGCCATGGACACCGTCCGCCCGACCGCCGCCGCCAAGGGGGTTGAGCTTTTCTGCGAAACCCCGGAAGACACCCGCTATCCCGTGCTGGGGGATTTCAATCGTCTGCAGCAGGTCTTCTGGAACCTCCTGACCAATGCCGTCAAATTCACGCCGCGCGGCGGGCGCGTTCAGGTCCGCATTGAGCAGCGCCATTCGCAATGGCAGGTGGATGTCATCGACAGCGGTGAAGGGATCGAAGAATCGTTCCTGCCGTTCGTCTTCGATCGCTTCCGCCAGGCCGATTCCACCACCACCCGCAAGCACGGCGGCCTGGGCCTGGGGCTGGCGATCGTCAAGCAATTGACCGAATTGCACGGCGGCAAAGTCCGCGTCCGCAGCCGTGGCCTGAACCAGGGGACGACCTTCATCGTCTCCCTCCCGGTCAGCGTGATCTACTCGCCCAAGCCCGAAACGGCCGACGATCGCCGTCGCGCTTTCGCCGAAGTCTCCAACGGCGATCTGGTCGAGACCGCCGTCCGCGGATCGATCGATTGGGACGCCAGCCTCTGCGAAGAAATCCGCGGTCGCCGAATCGTCGTCATTGATGATGAGCCCGACGCCCGCACGCTGCTGCAGCGACTGTTCGAGCGGTGCGGCGCCACCGTCTACGTCGCCACGAATGCCGACGAAACCCTGGAGATCATTTCCCGCGAGCGCCCGGACCTGCTCGTGAGCGACATCGGCATGCCCGGCGTCGACGGTTACGAACTGCTGCGCCGCGTCCGCCAGCTCGGCCCCGGCCGCGGCGGCGAGCTGCCGGCCATCGCGCTGACCGCCTTTGCACGTACCGAAGACCGCGTCAAAGCCGTTCGCGCCGGCTTCCAGACCCACGTGCCCAAGCCCGTCGATCCGGCAGAGCTCATCACCATGGTGTCGAGCCTGATCGTCCGCAATTGACGCGATCCCCACTCACTCAGCGTCGTCGAGTAAATCGCGATCGCGCACGCCAATCAGATACAAAATGCCATCCAGCCCCAGCCGGCTGATCTTGTGCTCCGCGGAGGCGGCCACCAGCGGCTTGGCGTGAAACGCAATCCCCAGGCCCGCCGCCGCCAGCATCGGCAGGTCGTTCGCGCCATCGCCCACGGCAATCGTCTGCTGCAGCGAAATGTTTTCCCGCGCCGCAATTTCCGTCAACAAGTCCGCCTTCCGCCGCGCGTTCACGATCGGCCCGCGGACGTTGCCCGTCAGCTTGCCCTGCTCGATCTCCAGGTCATTCGCATAGACGAAATCGACCCCCAGCTTCTGCTGCAGCATCCGCCCGAAGTAAGCAAACCCGCCGGACAGGATCGCCGTCTTAAAGCCGAAGCGCTTGAGCGCCGAAATCAGCGTTTCAGCCCCTTCGGTCAATTGCAGCCGCTCGGCGACGCGCTTCATGACCGATTCGTCGAGCCCACGCAGCAGCCGAACGCGCCGCGTGAGCGATTCATCGAAATCCACCTCGCCGCGCATTGCGCTTTCGGTGATGCGGGCGACCTGCTCGCCGACCCCCGCCTCGTGGGCCAATTCGTCGATGACTTCATGGCGAATGAGCGTCGAATCCATGTCGAACGCCACCAGCCGGCGCATGCGCCGATAGACCGAATCGCGCTGCCACGCCAGATCGACATCCTCGCGTTGCGTGATCTCCATCAGCCCCGATCGCAACGCCCGTTCATCGGCTGGCGCGCCGCGCACGGAAAACTCCACGCACGCCCGCCGCAATTGCCCGTCATCCACGCGCGGCAGTCGGCCCGAGAGCCGCGTGATCGTGTCGATGTTCAAGCCCTGCGCCGTAATCAGCGACGACACCGCCGACAAATGCGACGCCGTCACTTGCCGCGTCAGCAGCGTGAGGATGAACCGCGGCGCCCCTTCCTGGGCGACCCAATGGTCGTAGTTGGCGTCCTCGATCGGCGTCATCCGCAGCCGCAGCCCCATGTGGTGCGCGGTGAAGAGCAGATCCTTCAGCAACGCCGTCGACCCTTCCGCCTGCGGGATGCGCACCAGCATGCCCAGCAGGAGCGTGCGGTGAATGACCGATTGATTGACATCCAGGACGGTCACTCGGTGCTGCGCGAGCACCCCCGTCAGGTTCGCCGTAATGCCCGGCCGATCGTCGCCGGTGAAATGGAGCAATAAGACGTCTTCACTCGCCTGCATTCCCTGAGCCTTGTCCGAGGGTTCACGTGTCCTGCCGCGCCGAGTCGCGTTGCCGGCCAACATTACCACGATCCGCCGCCCGACGGAAAAGCCCGCCTCAGCCCTGGGCTTCCTGTTTCTTCAACTCAATCTCCACCTTTTCGCTGGTGATGCCCACTTTCAATCGGGCATAAAGCGACAGGTAGACATTGGCCACGAAAACGAGCGAAAAAAAGCTGACCAGATACCCACGCCAATCATCATATAGCAGCCTGAACCGGGTGATGACCAGGAACAGCGCCGTCACATAATGGCTGAAGCAATACTCGCACGTGAACAGGTAAAAGAACTTCCGCTGCACCAGCTTTCGGCACGCCTGGCTGCGGGCGGCACAACCATCGCGAAACTCGCGAAACAGTTCCTCATACACCACCGTGCGCACCACACAGGCGATCGGGATCGCGAGAATGAACAGGGTCGTGACCGGGTGCATGGCGCCAATCATTGACCCGAGCGTAGCGCGCGAATCCTCGCCGGGCCAGTTCCCGGCCGATGACAGAACCGCGGCCGCCCCGTAGAATCGACCCCGAACCGGGCGTGGCGAAATGGCAGACGCAACGGACTTAACGCGATTTGAGTGCCCCGGCGGCAACGCCGAAGGTAGAACGTCTCAAAGTCGGTGAACCCTCTGACGACCCCGCTCGCAAACGGGTCGTCGTGGCAACGCCGAGCCAAGCCGCCAGGAAACCGGCGGAAGGTGTAGAGGCTCGACGGGACGCACCCGCCGTCTGACTCAGACGGGGTGAAGGCAGAGTCCAGACCACGAACCCGTCACTCACGGGGCGGCGAAAGCCGAAGTGCGTACGAAAATCCGTTGACCCAAAAGGTCGTGCGGGTTCGAGTCCCGCCGCCCGGATT
>JBQCCH010000723.1:0-2252 GCA_051962375.1 Tepidisphaeraceae bacterium | reverse complement strand
CGTGAAACGGGGGTTCTACTGCGTATTGCGTACTGCGTAAGGGGGGGATTTGGGTGGCGGGGTTTGTTTATTTGCGTGCGATAAGTGGTGTGGCGGGCTGGGCAAGGGCCGTTGCGCTGGCGCTCATGTGGGGTGGGGTTGGAAGCCTTGGCTGGGCCGGGGGTTGGGGCGGAAAATGGGTCGAAATTGAAAAAGAAAATGGCAGGAACGGCCGGCGGGTGATTTTTTTGACTTAGGCCGGTTTGGGGGTGTTTCGGATCGGGCGAGTCGGGAGCGAAATGAAAAACCCCGCGCCGACTGGGGAACAGTGGGCGCGGGGCTTGAAGATCGGACCGGCGAATGGCGAGCGGGTTAGGCCGCTTGCTTCGTCGGGGATTTGATGAAGGGCTTGACCTTTTCGACGATGGCGTCGAAGGCGGCCGGGTCGGCGATGGCGAGTTCGCTGAGCATCTTGCGGTTGAGCTCGATGCCCGCTTCCAGCAGCGCCGGGATGAATTTGCTGTACTTCAGGTCGCGCAGCTTGAGGGCCGCATTCAGACGCGTGATCCAGAGTTCGCGGAACAGACGCTTCTTGACCTTGCGGTGTTCGTAGGCGAAGCGATCGGCGCGGCGGGTGAACTCAAGGGCCGAGCGATAGTTGCCGCCGGGTTGACCGACGAAACCGCTGGCGCGTTTGAGAATTTTCTTACGTTTGCGGGCGTGCTTGGGGCCGCCTTTGACACGGGCCATGACAAAATCCTTTCAAGGGACCAAAGTTAGCCAGAGGCACAATTCCCGGACGATCCGGGACGGCATAGCTGCATCGGCGACGCACCGATGCTTTTCGGGGACCGGAGCCTGGGGCGAACGGAAACTCGCCGCGGCTCGACCCCGCTTAAGCGGCCGCTTCGGCGGCGGCTTGCTTCGCGGCGACCTCGCGGTCGTGGCGAATCTTGTTCGGTTTGAGCTTGGAGACGCCCATGAAGAAACGCATGTTGCGGGCATGTCCTTCGGCGAGAATGGCCGGGCGACCCAGGCGACGCTTCATGTTGCCATCGCGGACGCTGCGCAGGTGCGTGCTCATCGTGCCGCGGCGCTTCACCTTGCCGGTGGCGGTGACTTTGAAGCGCTTGACGCAGCCCTTGTTCGGCTTGTACTTGCCCATGTCGATTCCTTCACAAGACAAAATAACCCGCCGACAGCGGCGGGGAAAGTCGGGCATGATAGCAACCGACCTGTTCGGCGTCCAGCCCGGTGTTGCATGTCGGGCATGGGCCGATAGGATGCGTCCGCAGGAGACGACACGGATGACGAAACGCCAGGTATTCGGACTTCTTCTCGCCGCGGCCCTGACGACGGGGTGCGGCGACGTCATCACCTATAGCAAGATCAGCCGCGATCAGGGAAAAATCGACCTGGAAAACAGCGATTTTGACAAAGCCCAAGGCGCTTTCACCGACGCAATCCGTCAGAACCCGCGCGATTACGAAAGCCACTACTACCTGGGCACCATTTTCGCCCGCGACGGCCAATACGCGAACGCGGTTGCGGAATATCGTAATTCTTTGAACACCCAGGGATTTACGTACGAAGGCCAGAGCAATATCGCTTTCCGGGTGCGGACGATTCAGGCGTTGGCGGACGCGTTGGCGAAGGTGCATGATCGGGACGCAAGCATCAACACCCTGGAGACCAAGGCCCCTGAAGATCCCACCGGCGAAACCTACTACGTGCTGGGCCGGGTCTATGCGACGCGCGGGGATGCGGATTCGGCCCTGACGGCGTACGGCAAGGCGGCGGACGTAGCGCCCAAGACGTTCTTCATTGTCAAAGAATACGGGCTCTACCAAGAAAAAATGGGGCAGAAAGATGCCGCCCAGAAGACCCTGCTGGCCGCGTATCGGCTGAATCAGCAGGACAACGACGTGAATGCCGCCCTTCGCCGGCTCGGGATTGTGCCGGGGCCGTCGCTGCTGGATCCGAGCCAGTTGGCCAAGCCGATGTTCCCGAAAGGGCCGATCCCGGACTACCTCGACCACAAACGCGAACCCCTGCCCCAGGGCCCGACCGGCGTGGGCCCGGCTGACTGATGGCGGGATGGGGTCGCATGCGGGGCGGACGCGCCGGGCGTCGACCTTAGCGCAATTTCAGGGAGTCGGCCTCGTACGTGATGCCCAGGGACGGGATTTCGACGGCCTTGCGATCCCCCTGCTTCAACACCCGGCCCGCGAGCCACACGCGATGGCCGAGCCGTTCGGCAAGCTTGACGATCG
>JBQCCH010000722.1:0-6792 GCA_051962375.1 Tepidisphaeraceae bacterium | reverse complement strand
GACTCAAATGCTTTCCACCGCCCCCGAGGCGATCGACCGCTCGACGGCCATCGTCACGCGGTGGGTGAGCAGCGACGTCTCATAGTCCGCCAGGATTCGCGATCGATCGCCCGTCTGGACCGCGTGGATGAATGCCTCAGTCACCGCGCGATAGGCATTGTCGGTGTCGGCATCGTTGATCTCGGTCATGCTGTCGCGATCCCAACGCTTCATCTTGCCGAATTCAATGTCGTAGCGTCGGTCGACCGCATACAGTTCCAGTCCCACTTTCGAAGACCGCCCGCGCATCACATCGCTCGACCAGATGCTGACGGCCGCCCCATTGTCGTAGCGCACCTGGGCCACGGACATGTCATCGATCGTGTGCTCTTTTTCGGGATAGATGTTCAACGGCCGACCCGTGGCGTACACGCTGATGGGCCGGGCATTGAGGATGTAGTTGGCCAAGTCGAAAAGGTGGGTGGTTTGCTCGGTCGGTTGGCCGCCGCTGGTTTTCTTGTCGCGCCACCACCAAACGCCCGGCCGATCGCCGCACCACCACCCGCACCCGCCCAGCACGGGCATGCCCGCCAGCTCACGCATGACCTGCTGCGTGGTCGCCTGATAGCGCCAATGATATCCCACCGCCGTCACGGCACGGGTGGCGCGAGCCTTCTCGGCGATGGCGACGGCCGTCTCCAGCGTCGTGGCGATCGGCTTTTCAATGAAGATCGCCTTGCCGGCGGCGAGCGCTTTAAGTTCCAGGTCGCCGTGCGCGAACGGGGGCACGGAGATATAAACCGCCTGCACGGCCGGGTCGCGAAAGATCGCATCGGCGTCGTCATACAGTCGCCCGCCGAACTGCTCCGCCGCCTGCGCCGCCCGGCCCGACTTGTTTCGCAGGTAGCCCACAAGCCTCGCGTTCGGCATCGCGTGAAGATGCTTGAGGTGCTCGTGGATCACGATGTGACCGACACCAATGATGGCGACTCCGACCGGTTCTGGCATGGCCTCTCCTGTGGCACGTCCGTGCGTCTGACCGTACACTCGCGCTCATGATCGATTCCGTCAAGCAGTTGAAGGATCTCATTCGCGACATTCCGGACTTTCCGAAGCCCGGCGTGCTCTTTCGGGATATTACGCCCCTTCTGGCCGACCCGCGGGGGCTGGCGTTGTCGATCGAACTGCTGGCCAACCCCTTCCGCGGGCGCGGCATTGATGTCGTTGTCGGCGCGGAGAGCCGCGGGTTCATTTTCGGCACGGCCGTCGCCTGCTCGATCTCGGCCGGCTTTCAGGTCGTGCGCAAGCCCAAAAAGCTCCCCTGGAAAACCGTCGCCCGCACGTATGAACTGGAATACGGCACCGACAGCCTGGAAATGCACGAAGATGCCATCACCAAGGGGCAACGCGTGCTGATCGTCGACGACGTGCTCGCCACCGGCGGCACGATGCGGGCGTGTTGCGATTTGGTGGAGCATCTCGGCGGCGAGATCGTGGGCATCGCGGTGCTCACGGAGCTGACCTTCCTGCAGGGCCGCCAAAAAGTCGAGCCGTATCAGGTGCATTCCGTGCTGCAATACTAGTTGGATTCCCCGAAACGCCATGACGGGCATTGGCCTCTCGCTCGACGCCGTAGCCAAGACGTTCGCACCCGAAGTGCGCGCGGTCGAGCCGGTGTCGCTGCAGATCCCGCCGGGGCAATTCGTCGCAATGCTCGGCCCGAGCGGGTGCGGCAAAAGCACACTGCTGCGGATGATCGCCGGCCTGGAGACGCCCACGAGCGGCGCGATCGACCGACAGGGCCCGCCACAGAGCACGGCCTTTGTGTTTCAGGACGCTCACCTGATGCCGTGGCGGACCGTCGTGCGGAATGTCGCCCTGCCGCTGGAACTATCCGGCGTCGACCGCCGCACGCGCGAAGCCGCCGCCATCGCGCAACTGCGCAGCGTGGGCCTGGGTGATTTTGCCGAGCGATATCCGGCGCAGCTTTCGGGCGGCATGCGGATGCGCGTTTCCCTGGCCCGGGCGCTGGTGGCGCGGCCGCAGCTGCTGCTGCTGGATGAGCCCTTCGCCGCCCTGGATGAAATCACCCGTCAGCAACTGGATGACCTGCTCCGCTCACTCTGGCGACAGTCGGGCATGACGGTGCTCTTCGTCACGCATTCCATCCACGAAGCCGTCTATCTGGCCGACCGGGCGATCGTTTTTTCGCGGCGTCCGGCGCGGGTGATGCTGGATCATGACCTTGGCCGCACGCTCCCATCCGATCGCTCGGCCGCTTTGCGCACGACGACGATGTTCGCCGAGCAGGCGCAGGCGTTGTTCGATGCGCTTCAAGCCGGGGAGCGGGCATGACGCTGCGGCGATTCATCCGCGTGGTCCTCCCACCGGTGGTGCCGGCCGTCGTGGTGGCGGTGGTGCTGGAATTGGCCGTGCGTCGCGGGTGGATCGCTGCGTTCCTTGTGCCGCGGCCGAGCGATGCATTCGCCTCGCTCCTGCAAAACGCCCCGGAGATTGCCCAGGCCTTGCTGCAGACCTCGATCGCCGCGGTCAGCGGGTTTTTCCTGAGCGCCGTGGTCGGGATCGTGCTGGCGATTCTGTTGTCAACCGGCGGCTGGGTGCAGCGGGCGTTTTACCCATATGCCGTCTTCTTTCAGACGGTGCCGATCGTCGCCATCGCGCCGTTGCTGGTGATCTGGTTCGGCTTCGACATCAAGGCCGTGATCGCGTCGGCGTTTTTGGCGTCGGTCTTTCCCGTGATCGCCAACACGCTGAGCGGGCTGGTGTCGGTGGATCAGGCGTTGATCGATCTGTTTCGCCTGTATGGCGCGCGTCGCCTGGCCGCGTTGATCAAGCTGCGGCTGCCGTTTGCGTTGCCGCAGATCCTGACGGGTTTGCGGATCGCGTCAGGGCTTTCGGTGATCGGCGCGATCGTCGGCGAATTCATCACCGGCCAAGGGCTGGGCGGGCTGATTCTGGTCGCCCGGCAGCAGCGCGCGATCGAAAAAGTATTTGCCACCCTGCTGGTGGCGTCGTTGCTTGGCATCGCTATGTTTGCGGTCATCAATCTCGTGTCCCGGCTGACGCTGCGTCATTGGCATGCGTCTGAATCAACGAAGGAGTAAGGCATGAAGACGTTGTTGCGATCGATGGCGTTACTGGTCTTAGCCTGCGGATTCGCCGGCTGCTCAAAGCAGGATGCTTCGGATGTGACGTTGCAACTGGACTGGAAGCCCGAACCCGAATTCGGCGGTTTTTACGCGGCCGACGTCACCGGCGCGTTCGCCAAGCACGGGCTCCATGTGACCATCACGCCCGGCGGCGCCGGAACGCCCACGATCGAGCTTCTGGGCGCGGGCAAGGTGCCGTTCGCTATCGTTTCTTCGGATGAGATTCCCAAAGCCCGGGAATCCGGCGCGAAGGTGGTGGCCCTGTTTGCGGTGTATCAGACGCACCCGCAGGCGATCATGACCCGCGCCAGCCGCGGGTTTAAAGACATCAGCGACATCTTCAGCCACCCCGGCACGCTCGCGATGGAACAGGGGCTGCCCTACAGCAATTTTCTCAAAGCCAAGTACGGGTTCGACAAGTTGAAGATCGTCCCCTCGCCGTTCGGCGATCTGACCGTGTATCGGACCGATCCGGACTATGCGATGCAGTGTTTCGCCACCGCCGAGCCGCTGGCCGCCGCGAAGACGGAATTTCCGCCGCAGACGTTTCTGATCGCCGACTCGGGCTACAACCCCTACGCCACGGTGCTGGCCACCACCGACGATTATCTGAAAGCGCACCCGGACACGGTCAAGGCGATGGTCGCCGCGGTGCGTGAGGGATGGCAGGCCTATCTGTCCGACGCCACCGCCACCAACGCGGCCATGGGCAAGCTCAACCCGACGATGGACGCCGATACCTTCACGGCGTCTTCCGAAAAGCAAAAGCCGCTGATCGAAACGCCCGATACGAAAGGCAGCGGCCTGGGCTCGATGACCGTCGCCCGCTGGCAGACGCTGATCGATCAGCTTAAAACGTTGAAAGTGATCGACACGGACATCAAACCCGAAGAATGCTTTGTGAGTAATCCATGATCGGCAATCTGCTCCAACCCGAATTTGAAGAGATGATCGCCGCCAAGCAATGGGCGGACCTGGCGAACATCATGAAGGAGTTGGACGCCTCCGACGTGGCCGAGTTGATCGAGGACTTGCCCGCCGAGCAGGAGGGCGTGGTCTTTCGGGTGTTGCCGCGGGATCGGGCGGGCGCCGTTTTTTCTTACCTGCCGCGGGAAACGCAGGAATCGCTCGTGCTGTCGTTGACGAACGATCAGACGACGTCGATCGTGGCCGGCATGACGCCCGACGATCGGGCGCGGCTGTTGGAAGAATTGCCCGCCGAGGTGACCAAACGGCTGATGGCGTCGCTGTCGCCGGATGCATTGAAGAAAACGCGCGACCTGCTGGGCTACCCCCCCGCGACGGCCGGCCGATACATGACGCCCGAATACGCGGCCGTGCCCGGCGATTTGACCGCCGCCCAGGCGATCGAACACATCCGCCGGACCGGCCGCGGCAAGGAAACGCTGAACATCGTCTACTTGATCGACAGCGAGGGCCGGCTCCTGGAAGACGTGCGGCTGGGGTCGCTCGTGCTGGCGCTGCCCGACGTGCGCGCCGTCGATATCGACGATCGCCCGCTGGTCAGCATCAAGCCGATGACGCCGGTGGAAGAAGTCATTCAGATCTTCGAAAAATACGATCGCGTCGCCCTGCCGGTGGTTGACGACGCGGGCGTGATGCTCGGCATCATCACTGCCGACGACGTGCTCGAATTCGCCCAGAAGCGGGCGACCACCGAAATCCAGAAAATCGGTGGTAGCGAAGCGCTGGATGCCCCGTACTTCGACGTGGGCTTTCTTTCAATGTGCAAAAAGCGAGGCGGCTGGCTGGCGGCACTGTTCCTGGGCGAAATGCTCACCGCCACCGCGATGGGCCATTTTGAGGCCGAGATCGAAAAGGCCGCCGTCGTTGCGCTGTTCGTGCCGCTGATCATCAGTACCGGCGGCAACAGCGGTTCACAGGCGACCTCCATCCTGATCCGCTCGCTGGCCCTGAGCGAAGTGAAGGACCGCGAATGGTGGCGCGTTTTTGGACGGGAAATCCTGACGAGTTTCAGACTGGGCGTTTTCCTGTCGGTGGTCGGCTTCGTTCGCGTGAGCCTTTGGTATTACTTCGGCTGGCAGAATTATTCAGGGCACCCGTATCTGATCGGCGGCGTTGTCGGGCTGAGCCTCATCGGGTGCGTGATGTTCGGCTCGATCGTTGGCAGCATCTTGCCGTTCATTTTTCGGCTGATTCGCGTCGATCCGGCGACGGCCTCGGCGCCTTTTGTCGCAACGCTCGTCGACGTCACGGGGCTGATCATTTATTTCACCGTCGCCGAGGTGCTGCTGCGCGGCGTGCTGCTATAGGCGGCGGACTTAAAGCGGTTTTCATCCCCTCGCGCGGATCAGCCGGCTAAAGTCGGGCTCTACCGAAAAGGAGTCCGGTAATGCCGTCCCATCCGATTTTTGCTTTCCGAAACGTTCTGGCGGCTACGGCCGTGTGCACCCTGGCGATCTGCAGCACCCCCGTTCGTGCCGACGATTCGGCCCCGGACGTGGGCGGGCCGCCCAATGCCCAGATGAAGCGCGTCCTGGATGAATTGGCCAAGCAGCACGGCGCGCCGATCGAAACGCTTACCCCGGAGCATGCGCGCCAGCAGCCCACCGTCGCCACGGCGATGACCGCCATCCTGAAAGAGGATGGGAAAAGCACGAATCAAAACCCGGTCGACAACGAAAATGACATGAAGATCCCCAGCGCGAACGGAAAAATTCCCGTTCGCGTCTACACGCCGGGCGGACAGGGGCCGTTTCCGGTGATCGTTTATTACCACGGCGGCGGTTTTGTGCTGGCGACGATCGACACCTATGAGGCGTCGTGCCGGGCGCTGGCGAACGATGCCAAGGCCGTGGTCGTATCGGTCGAGTATCGCAAAGCCCCGGAATACAAGTACCCCGCCGCGACGGACGACGCCCTGGCGGCGTATCAATGGGTCACCCAGCACGCGGCCGAGATCAAGGGCGACCCCAAGCGGATCGCCGTCGCGGGCGAAAGCGCCGGCGGCAATCTGGCCACCGTCACCGCGATGCGAGCGAAAGAGGGCGGCCTGCCCCTGCCGGTGTACCAACTGCTGATTTATCCGGTCGTCAGCAACGACATGACGACCGCGTCCTACCAGAAGAATGCCGACGCCAAGCCGCTGAACAAGGCGATGATGACCTGGTTTTTCGACAAATACCTGAGCAACCCCGCGAGCGCGGCCGACCCCCACGTGTGCCCGCTGAAGGCTTCCGACGCCGAACTCAAAGGCATGCCGCCTGCGATGATCATCACGGCTTCGATCGATCCGCTGCAAAGCGAAGGCAAAGCCTACGCCGACCGATTGAAACAGAACGGCGTTGCCGTGACGTACAAGAATTACGCCGGCGTGACGCACGAATTCTTTGGGCTCGGCGCCGTGGTCGACACCGCCAAACAGGCCGAGAAGGATGCGGGAGAAGCCTTGCGAAAAGCCTTCGGCGAATCGACGGCCCTGTAGCGCGGCGCGATGAATTTCCCCCAACGCAAGCGACGAAGCGGGAGACCGCTTCGTCGCTTGTTTACTTGGAAGATGCGTGACGACGCGAAGTCGCTCGGCCGTATCCGTGAGCGGTATCGCTTAGCGGCGGCCGCGCATCGGGTGCTGATTGCGGGCGGGCTTGCCGGGGCGGGCGTG
>JBQCCH010000721.1:0-4752 GCA_051962375.1 Tepidisphaeraceae bacterium | reverse complement strand
AGCTCCAGGCGGCCGGCTGCACGGAGGGATCGCCGAGCCAGGAGGGGCTTTTTTCCGGGTAGCCGGCGAAATAGCAGTAGCTGGTGTAGGTGTTGTTGAAGGTCTTGGGGTTGGGGACCAGCGAATTCGGCTGGTGCCAATACTGGCCGTAGCGCTGGTAGGTGAATTGGCCTTCCATGGCGCCGCGTCCTTCGAGGATGGGGCAATAGAAGATGCTGGGGTCTTTGACGATGCCGCACGCGTAAAGCGAGACAGGGCCGGCGCCGGAATAGTCGCCCGACGCGTTGGCGGTGCCTGCCCAGTACCCGAAAGCCCAGGCGGCCGATCCGTTGGAAACGGGGTATTTGCCTTTGTATTGGGCGGCGTAAATCGAATAGAAATTGCCGATCTGGCGCAGTTTCGCGGCACACTTGATCTGCTGGGCCTGAAGCCGAACGCGGGACAAGGCCGGCAGAAGGATAGAGATCAGCAGGGCGATGATCCCGATCACCACCAGAAGCTCGACCAACGTGAACGCATGGACTCGGCGCATCAGGCCTCCGCGATAAAAAGCTCCGCCGTCGGCATCCCCCGGGCCCGCTGATTCGATTTGAAAGGGCTGGGCAGGCCCGCCGACCGAGGGAAAGTACCACGTGATACTCAACGTGTCAAGTTGAATCGTGTGAACGGGCGACTGGGTCGTGGCGGCTTCGGCGGCGCGGCTAGCGGGGCGGTGGAGTCGGCGGGGGCGGATCATTTTGACGGGGTGCGCCCGGCGGATTAGCATCGCGCTCCGGGCCGCAGCCAACGTGACGCCGAGGATTCTGGAATGACCCCCCATGCCGTAATCGAGTTGATCGCCAAGAAACAGGTGCAGTTCATCGACCTGCGTTTCATGGATTTCCCCGGGCTGTGGCAACACACGACGCTGCCGGTCAGCGAGTTGACCGAAGAAAGCTTCGAGCACGGGTTCGGCTTCGACGGCAGCAGCATTCGCGGGTGGCAGGCGATCAATGAATCGGACATGCTCCTGATCCCCGTCGCCGACACGGCCCGGATCGATCCGTTCATGGAACACCGGACGCTGATCCTCATCTGCGACGTGCGCGACCCGATCACCAAGAAAGAATATTCGCGCGATCCGCGGTCGATCGCCCGCAAGTGCGTGGCCTATCTGCAAAAGACCGAGATCGCCGACCGGGCCGCGTTCGGGCCGGAGCTGGAGTTCTTCGTGTTTGATTACGCCTGGTACGACCAGGGGATCAATTTCGCGAAATACCACGTCGGCAGCAAAGAAGGCATCTGGAGCCGCGGCGAAGAGAGCCAGGAGAACCTGGGCCATCGCATCCGGCAAAAGGAAGGGTATTTTCCCTGCCCGCCGGTCGACACGCTGCACAACTTGCGGTCGGAAATGGTCAAGGAATTGATCGACATGGGCATTCCGGTCGAAGCGCATCACCACGAGGTGGCGACCGGGGGGCAGTGCGAGATCGACATGCGTTACCAGGACCTGGTGACGATGGCCGACAACGTGATGATGTATAAGTACATCGCGAAGAACGTGGCGGCGCGCAAGGGGAAGACCGTCACGTTCATGCCGAAGCCGCTCTTCGGCGACAATGGCAGCGGCATGCATGTGCATTTCAGTTTGTGGAAGCAGGACAAGCCGCTGTTTGCCGGGAATCGGTACGCGGGGTTGAGCGAAATGGGGCTGCACGCGATCGGCGGAATCCTGAAGCACGCGGCCGCGTTGTGCGCGCTGTGCAATCCGACCACCAACAGCTACAAGCGGCTGGTGCCGGGCTATGAAGCGCCGGTGAACCTGGTCTACAGCAGTCGCAATCGCTCGGCGGCGATCCGCATTCCGATGTACTCGGAGCGGCCGCACACGAAGCGGCTGGAATTCCGCTCGCCCGACAGCAGTTGCAATCCGTATTTGGCCTTCAGCGCGATGACGATGGCCGCCATCGACGGGATCAAGAACAAGATC
Source organism: Tepidisphaeraceae bacterium (assembly GCA_051962375.1). Classification (GTDB taxonomy): domain Bacteria; phylum Planctomycetota; class Phycisphaerae; order Tepidisphaerales; family Tepidisphaeraceae; genus RYN-431. The sequence goes on along the minus strand of JBQCCH010000721.1, from coordinate 2,783 downwards.
GATCCGGGCGACCCGGTCGACCGCAACTTGTACGACCTGACGCCGGCAGAGCTGAAGCAGATCGGCTCTGCGCCGGGTTCGCTGGAAGAAGCGCTCGATGCCTTGGAGGCCGACCATGATTTCCTCCTGGAAGGGGGCGTTTTCACGGCCGACGTGATTCATTACTGGATCAAGTACAAGCGGGAAAACGAAGTAGACGCCATCCGCGTTCGGCCGCACCCGTATGAGTTTTGCATGTACTTTGACATGTGATTGCGGGCCACCTTGACACGTGGCGCGGCTCGCCGTAACACTGTCACATGGAACAGGCAAAGATCGCATACGACGCGATCACGTTCGACGACGTTCTTCTCATCCCCCAATTCAGCGATTTCGTGCCTTCGGATGCGGATGTTCGCACCCGGCTGACGCGCGGCATTGAAATCAACATTCCGCTGATCAGCGCCCCGATGGACACCGTGACCGAGGCGGCCCTGGCGATCGCGCTGGCGCAGGAAGGGGGCATCGGCATCATTCACAAGAACATGCCGGTGGAAGCCCAGGCCCGGGAAGTGGAAAAGGTGAAGCGCTCGGAGAACGGCGTGATCGTCGATCCGATCGTGCTGACCCCGGCCTCCACGATCGCCGACGCGCGGCAGGTGATGCTCGAATACAACGTGAGCGGCATTCCCATCGTGGAGGGGGATCACTCTCAGATCGGCATGCGTGCCAAGGCGCTCGGCCGTCCCGCGAAGCTGGTGGGGATTCTGACGCGTCGCGACCTCAAGTACCAGGAAGACGACAGCCGGCGCGTGGGTGACGTGATGACGCGGGCCAATCTCGTGACGGCGCCGGAATCGACATCGCTCGAAGACGCCGAGCGCATTCTCTACAAGCAGAAAGTGGAGAAGCTGCTGCTGATCGACAATGACGGCGCATTGACCGGCATGATCACCATGCGGGACCTGGACAAGCTGCACCAGTTTCCCAAGGCCTGCAAAGACAGCCGCGGCCGGCTTCGCGTGGGGGCGGCGACGGGGGTGAACGATTTCAAGCGCGTTGAAGCGCTGATCGCCGCCGAAGTGGACGTGGTGGTGGTCGACACCGCGCACGGCCACAGCCGGAACGTGATCGAGACGGTTCGCACGATCAAGAAGAACCACGACATCCAGGTGATCGCCGGCAACGTTGCGACCGCCAAGGGGGCGCAGGACCTGATCGATGCGGGCGTGGACGCGGTGAAGGTGGGCATCGGCCCCGGGGCGATCTGCACGACGCGGATTGTCAGCGGCGTGGGTGTGCCGCAGATTTCGGCGATCATGAATGCGGTGAGCGTCGCCGAGAAGGCGGGCGTTCCGGTGATCGCCGACGGCGGGATTCGCCATTCGGGCGACATCGCCAAGGCCATCGCCGCGGGGGCAAGTTGCTGCATGATGGGCTCGCTCTTTGCGGGCCTGGACGAATCGCCGGGCGAGACGATCATCCATGCCGGTCGTCGGTATAAGACGTATCGCGGGATGGGTTCGCTGGGGGCGATGGTGCACGGCTCAAAAGACCGGTACGGCCAGGCGAACGTGCGGCAGGCGAGTAAGCTGGTGCCGGAGGGCGTCGAAGGACGCGTGCCGTACCGCGGATCGTTGAGCGATTTCGTTTATCAGCTGGTGGGCGGGGTGCGGGCGGGGATGGGGTATTGCGGGACGCCTAATATCGAATCGCTGCGGAAGAACGCCGTCTTCTGCCGCGTGAGTTCGGCGAGCATGGCCGAGAGCCATCCGCATGACATCACGATCACGAAGGAAGCGCCGAACTACTCGATCGAATACACCGGCGATGGGAACAGTCGCTAATGAAAAACGCAAAGTACCGAACCGTGGGCCTGGTTCTTTGTAACGCGATCGGCGCAGCCGGCGTTCTTATCGGTGTTGTGGGTTGTTCTGATGCGCCGCCGAGCGATCAGTCGATGAAGAGCCGGCAGGACGCGGCCTTGTCGGACCCGTTCGGCTACGGGCCCAAGCTTCCGACGACGGAGCCCCAGAAGCGGGATAATTCGCTCAAGGGCGATTGGGACCGTTTCTGGAATCCGTGATCCGGCGTTATAAGTGGGTGTGTGGAACGGTTTGCTGAAGGAGCGAAGATGAAGCGTACAACCTGGATCGGCGTGATCGGACTTGCGATGCTGGCCGGCTGCTCGCCGCAGCAGTATGGCACGCGCGGCCCGGTGAACACGGAGCCGATGACCGTCGATCAGGCGATGCAGCAGCGGGATTGGGACGTGACCCACGCCTACTACGCCAATGGTTCGACGCGGAACTGGTCGACCGGCTTCCGCTATGAGCCGACGCCGGGCATGGACGAAGCGAATTATTACTACGCCGACCTGGGCACGTTTCTGGTGAACGTGGTGACGCTGCCGTTCACCTATATCGATCAGAGCGATGGCGTGATTTCCAACGGCGTGGTGGTGCCGCCCAGCTACACAGCCGTTCCGCCGCTGCCGCCTTCGGACGCGCCGACGCCGATGTCGACCACCCAGCCGACCGGCACGCACTGAGCGCTCGATCGGTGTGAAATCGCGTTTTTGACAATCCAGGCCGCCCGCGATTTTTCGCCGGGCGGCTTTTGCATTATTGTGCAGCCCAAGAGGACCATCAGACATGCCCCAATCGCGCCACGACATCTGCCAATCCGCCAGCCAGAAGCTCAAAGCCAAGGTTGCCGACCTGAAGACCATTAAGTCCGTCGTCGGTTTCGACGGCTTTGTCGACAACATCATTGCCGTGGTCGACAAGCGGCACAGCTCGACG
>JBQCCH010000720.1:0-4657 GCA_051962375.1 Tepidisphaeraceae bacterium | reverse complement strand
CGGGCATAAGCGTTCGTGGCATTAGGGTTAGGTGTTCGGTCGGGTGTGGTTCGGTTTTTGTGTGTCGATCGCCGGGGCGGTGCAGGATTTCCTCGCCCTCGCCTGCAGCATCCGCCGGGATGGACGCAGTTTGGCGCAGATCGCCTTCATCGACGTCGGCAAAACCGCCGGCACCGCGGCAACGGTCGCGATCATCCTCATCCTGGTGGTCGCCCTGGCGGGGTTGGGCAAGGTTGTCGTGAAGGCGCTGGGGGGAGAAACGGTGAAGTTCGCGCCGAACACAATAGTAGATTTCAATACGCGCTCGACGAATTTCTTGCCCTCGCATACGAATGAAGTTGATGTTTATGACGTCGAACCAGGCGTAACCTTGCGTTGGGATAGTGGTCGGCACAGCCTACATGTTCAGGACGGATACAAAGTACGGTCGTCGGTTCCGTTGATCCCCGGATCGGACGGCACCATGAAGCTTCCTCCCGATGCCGTACGTCTCATCCCCGGTAGCAGTTGGGGCGTCTTCACGATCGCGGCGACGATTCCGATCGCGCTGTTCATCGGCCTGTGGATGTACAAAGTCCGGCCCGGCCACACGATCGAGGCGTCGTTGATCGGCGGGGCGCTGGTGCTCGGCGCGACGGTGCTCGGCGGGACGATCAAAGACTCCTCGTTCGCGCACTGGTTCAATCTCTCGCAAACGCAGATTACCTGGGCGATGGCGGTCTACGGCTTCGTCGCGGCGGTGCTGCCGGTATGGGTGTTGCTCGCGCCGCGCGATTACCTCTCCAGTTTCCTCAAGATCGGCACGATCGCGCTCCTGGTGTTCGGCGTGATCGTCGCCAACCCCAAGCTCGAAGCGCCGGCGATCAATCATGTCTTCCTGCACGGCGGGCCGGTGCTCGGGCCGACCGCGTCGATTTTCCCGTTTCTCTTCACCACGATCATGTGCGGGGCGATCAGCGGGTTTCATGCGTTGGTGTCTTCGGGAACGACTTCCAAAATGCTCAGCCGCGAGCGCGATGCCCGCACGATCGGCTACGGCGCGATGTTGATCGAAGGCCTGGTCGGCGTCGTGGCGCTGATCGCCGCCGCGTCGATCGGGCCGCGGGATTTTTATGCGATGAACACCGACCTGGCGGTGGCGCCGCAGTGGCAGGACAAGATCCTGCAGGTCGGCGGCGCGGGCGGGCCGGAGCACATCACGGATTATGAGTCGCTCGCTCAAGAGCCACTGCGCGGCCGCGTCGGCGGGGCGGTGACGCTGGCGGTGGGCATGGCCCACATCTTCGATTCCGCCGCCGCCCGAACGTCAGCCAGCATCGCCACGGTATTTCATAAACTTTGGCCCTATTGGTACCACTTTGCCGTGATGTTCGAAGCGCTGTTCATCCTCACCACCATCGACGCCGGCACGCGCATCGGGCGGTTCCTGCTGCAGGAAGTGGGGGGCAAGCTGATCCACCCCAAGCTCGGCCGCCAAGGGTGGTGGCCGGGCGCGATCGTCACGACCGGGCTCATCGTCCTGGGCTGGGCCTGGTTCATGAACTCCGACAACTTCGCCACGATCTGGAAGATGTTCGGCATCGCCAACCAGATGCTGGCCGTCATCGCGCTGGCGGTGATCAGCAGCTACCTGGCCAACAGCGGCCGCGTGCGCTACGTGTGGGTGACGGTGTTGCCGATGCTGGGCGTGGCGACCACAACCCTCACCGCGGCGGCCGAGATGCTGGCCGCCCTGACGACGGCGTGGCAAACGCAGATGCACAACCCCGCGTCGGCCCACCGGGCGCAGGAATTGTTCAACATCTATGTCCAGGGCGGGGCCATCCTGTTGATGGTGGGATGCGCGTTCGTCGTCCTCGCGGGCAGCGCCCGGCGCATCTGGCGGGCCCCACGCGGGATGCCGATCGAGCAACCCGAATACGCCGCCCAGGCGTAAGGAATTCGCTTCTGGCCCGGGCCCGGAAGCGGCTACAATCGCGCAGCCGTCGCGACGCGCCGCAGCGTGCCTATACTGCGGCAGGCCGACCGATGAGAGAGGGATTCAGATGCTGAACGACATCAAACCGCCACCCGACCTGGATCGCGACGGCCGCATTGGCGCATCGCCGGAGCCGCATCACGTTCGGCCGCACATTGATCCGAAGGAGCCGGGCCTGCATCACGCCCGAATTGTCGGCGAGCCTACGCACATCGATCCCGAATACGCCATGCCGCTTGAAGACCGCGGCAGCAATTTCAACATTGTGATGACCTGCATTGCCGCGGGCATCGTGGTGATCGTGCTGCTGACGGTCGTGTGGTGGGCCGTTCGGTAATCGCGATCAACGCCCGGGCCCGACGGCAAGCGATCACAGATCGTTGCCGGGCTGGGTCGTCGGTTGAAACCCTTCTTTTTTCATCTGCTCCCGCAGCGACTGGATGGCCTTGGCGCGCTTGGCGTCAAGGTATTGTTTGACGTCGGGCGGGATCTCGTTTTCGGGCAGCAGCAGTTGCAGGCCGTTGTCGAGCTGCTGCAGCGCCATCACCCGGTCGGGCCGGCGTGCCACGGGGTTTGAGGCGGGGTTCCATAAGTAGACGCCGTTCTCGTTCTGCACGTAACCCAGCCCCGTGAAGCCGGCGATGCTTTCCAGCGCCTGGCGGGTGGAGACATTTTCCAGCACCAGCTTGATCGTCCGCGATTCCGGCGGAATGCGTTGGACGGCGCCCGGCTCGATCGTGAAATCGACCCCGCTTCGCCGCGATAATTCGGTCAGCACCTGCGCGACATCCACGCCGTTGAACCGCATCGTGATGGGGCGATTCAGCAGTGTGCGGATCAGGTCTTCTTTGGGCACGATGACGATGCTCTTGCCCCACGGGTACCAGGTGGCCCGCGTCTGGCGGTGCAGCTCTTCGAGTGCGGCCAGGTACGACACGCCGCGCGGCAGCCGGATGACGGCCTTGCCGAGGTCGTCGGTCGCGCGGTTGTCGACGACGTAAGCCGATTTTTCCTTCGCGAGTTGCGCATCGATGAGCTTGGCGAGCCCCTCGACGGTCGTGGTGGTGGGGGCGGCATCATCGACATGGTGGGCGGAGAGGGTATCGATGGCGCCGAGCTCATCGATCGTCGTCCGGCGCGCGATCCGCCGCAGTGCGGGAATCGGCTGGAGTTGAACGGCTTCATCCCCCACGCGAAAACGCAGGCCCAGCTTATCGCAGACGGCCCCGAGCGACTGGCGGAGCGTCTGGTTGCTGATCTTGGCGGTGAGCTTGGTTTGCTCGCCCCACGGGAGCATGTCGTACACGCTCTGGTCGGCCTCGATCGGCACGCCGGTCTTGTCTTCGATGGCCTTGATCGCTTGCGGCAGCGTGGTGTCGACGTCGATGTCGATCAGCTTGTCCAACGCCTCATTGATCAACGCACTGCTGCTGGTTTCGGCATGCAGCGCGGGAACAAGGCTCAGCAGGAGCAGCGGGCCGATGAATCGCGGACGGAATCGCATAAGATAAGGATAATCGGTCCCGGTCATTTGACCATCGGCCAAACGCCCGGGGCTTTGAATCGCCGGCGCACCGGGCTCGATGGAACAGACACGCGAACGGAAGAAATGGCAGAATCGTTTTTTGATTTTCAATCGCGGGTGACGCGCCCCGCGGCTGAGCCGGCGGAGAGCAAGTCGCAGCGGGCGCTGAGCGTGGCCGACCTGACCGCGCGCATCGACGCCGCCCTGCGCGGCGGCCTGCCGAGCGCCATGCTCGTGCGCGGGGAAATCAGCAACCTCAATATCCACGCCGCCAGCGGGCACATTTATTTCACCCTCAAGGACGCCAAAAGCTGCGTCGATTGCGTCATGTTCCGCTCCGACGCGGCCCGGTTGAAAATCCGACCGACCGATGGGATGGACGTGCTGGTGACCGGCTCGGTAAAAATTTACGCCCAACGCGGGCGATACCAGTTTTATGCCACCACCCTCGCTCCCCTTGGGCGCGGGGCCCTGGAATTGAAGTTCCAGCAGTTGAAGGAAAAGCTGGAGGCGGAGGGGATGTTTGCGGCCGATCGCAAGCGGGCGTTGCCGCGGTATCCGCAGCGGATTGCCCTGGTCACCAGCAAGCAGGCGGCTGCGCTGCAGGACATGTTCAAGGTCCTGCGCCGCATGCCGTGGATTCGTCTGGACGTGCATCATGTTCCGGTGCAGGGGGCTGGGGCTTCGGTTCAAATCGCCAAAGCGATCCGCGAGATCAACCGCGATTCGGCCGACCTGATCATCGTCGCGCGGGGGGGCGGGTCGCTGGAAGACCTGTGGGAATTTAACGAAGAGCTCGTCGCCCGCGCGATCGAGGCGGCGGCCTTGCCGGTGATCACGGGGATCGGGCACGAGGTCGACGTTTCCATCGCCGACCTGGTCGCCGACTACCACGCCCACACGCCCACCGAAGCCGCCCAGGTGGCGATCGCCCACTGGAAGCTCGCCGCCGAGTTCATCGATGGGGCCGACCTGCGCTTGCGGCGGTCCTTGCGGCAAACCCTCGAATCGGCGCGGCACCGGCTGATGGCGATCGTCCGGCATGAGGCGTTTCGTCGTCCGACCGACCGCATCAATCGCCTGCGCCAACTGCTCGACGACCGCCAGCGCCATCTGACTTCCGCCGCCACCGCGCTGCTCCGCCAGGCCCAGCA
>JBQCCH010000719.1:0-7896 GCA_051962375.1 Tepidisphaeraceae bacterium | reverse complement strand
CAAGCTCGCGGCGCTGAAAAACGAAATCGACTCGCTGGATGAAGACGGCAACGAACCTTCGGACGGCGGCGCGGCGACAACCGACGGCGTTGGTTCGGCACCGGCGCAAGCGGTCGGTGCGACCCCGATCCCCGGGGACAGCACCGCCCCTTTGCCCGTGGCCGCAGACGGCACCACCACCGCCGCCACGGCGTAGTTCATGGCTGCCTTTGTGGCGTGTTGATTCGAATGTGACATCGCCGCCCCCTTTAACCAGGCGGCGGCGGTTTGAAAGGCAAGCAGATGGACGTGAAACCGATGCCCGAAATTCCAGCATACGTCCTATGGGCGTTGCCCTACCTGCTGGTCGGGATCATCGTCATGTTCTGCTGGAATTCCGTTGTCACGGTGGTGCTCTTTCTCGTCGCCAAACGCGACAGCCGGGAAGTCGATTTCAAAAAGCACATCGCGGAACTGACGGACCACGTCGATCAACTCGCAACGAAGCTTGTTGAAGAGCGCATCCGTCATATGTCGCATGAGCTCGCCAACGAAGTGAATTCGTTCTAGCTCAACCTGGAACATCTCACGGCGCAGCTCAAAGACACAATCGTCAAAGCGGAGAAGGAAATCGACGAACTTTGGGATGGGGACAAGCAGATTGAGATCGCCCTGGAACGCAAGGCGGGCGAGCTGCAACTGGCCTATGCCCAGCAAATGAATCATTTGATGGAACGGTTTGCCACCAAGGCGGACCTGGACCGTCACCGTCGGGAGACCCACTAAATGGCAGAAACTCTGGATGAACGCGAGGAAGAGTTGCGCCGCCGCATGTTGAACCTTGCCCGGCTGCGCGAGGAATCGCACCAAGGCGGCTACGTGCCGTCGAAGTTATTCCGCGAAGTGCGGGATGACGCGGGCGAGCCGTGCGCAAGCGATGAGCAGGCCGAGCGGCTGCTCAACGACTTGGTGAGCTACGGCGTCCTGGAGGAATCGCGGTCGGCGGCGTCGGGGCTTACCGATGCCGCGAAGCAAGCCTTCCGCCACCGCCGTTTCAGGATCACGACCAAGGGCTATGCCCTCTGGATCGGCGACATCCCGCCGATTCGGGGCATCGCCGATCCGCGATTGAGGGACCAATGAACGCAGGCGACGCACTCGACCTTTCGGCGGTCACGACGGCCGAGCTCCTGCAGGAGCTCAGCAATCGCACGCTTGCAATGGCGTTCGTTGCCCACATGAGGGCCGGCGAAAGCGTGACGATCCGGCTGTCGGGAAGCCGGGTTGCCGTGGCGGGCTTGAGCATTGAACTGGATGAGTACATGCGTCGCATGGCCCGGGCTGCCAGCCAGGAAGCGGAGAAAGCAAGCTAATGGCGCGTCAGCCGGACTTCTTCCGCCAGATGAATGAGCAGCTGCTGGAGCAGTTGGAAGAATACGCGCGCGAACCGGGCCGCTACGGGACGGAAGTCCTGCAATGGCTCACCGAGCGCGGCGTGAAAACGAGCCGAAGCGCTGTTTACAACTGGTTCGAAGATTGGCGGATGGAAGAGCGGAACCGACGCGCCACCGACATGGCCCGCGACTACCTTGCCGCCGCCAAAGCCGCCGATCCCACGGCCGTCAGCGAAGCGGCGCTGATGAAGTTTGAAGAGCTCGTGCTGGAACACCTGATGAGCGCCGAAAGCGGCGATGCCGGCGAACTCATGAAGATCGCCGTGGCGATGAAGACAGGCGCCGGCACGCGGCGCGAACTGCTGGAACTGAAGCAACGTGGGAATGCCGAGCTCGACAAGCTCAAAAAAGCGGCCACCGCGAAGCGGCAGATTACGGCCGAGGACATCGAGAACGTGCGAAAGAAGGTTTTCGGCTAATGGGTAAACTCCGCAAAACCATCGCCGCCGTCGCCGCCACCGCCAGCATGGCTGTCGGTTCTTCCGCGCCGGTTCATTCGGCAGTGTCCGCCGCCGTTGAAGCCGTGCCGAGCGTTATCCAATTCGACGGGTCGCAGCGGCGATTCTTTGAGGATGATTCCCGTGTCATCGTCGTCAACTGGCACCGCCAGAAAGGCAAGGACTTCACGGCAGCGGCCAAGGCCGTCGATGATGCGATCCGCACCGGTCAAAGCTGGTTTATCGTCGCCCTCACGCAGGCGCAGGCCGATGAAACCTTCAACAAGTGCAAGAAGGTGGTCGAAGTCTTCAAGGAGCTTTTAAAGCTCGAGGGACGCGTCGAGGAGGAAGCGGAAGATTTCATCGATCGTGACAAAGAGATCGACCAGGCGTTCGAATGCACTGCCCGCATTCTGAAGTTCCCGAACGGAGCGCGGGTCGTTAGCCTTCCCGGCAAGAACCCTGACACGCTCGCGGGCCGTACGGGCAACCTGATACTCACGGAATTCGGCCTATACCCTAAGGGCGGCTACGAGCATTGGGAAACCCTATTCCCGATCACCACGCGGGGTGGCTTCAAGATGATCATCATCTCGACGCCGCGCGGCCGGAACACGAAGTTCTACGAGATCTTCCAGAATCCGGACGGTTTTTATTCGATCCACCTTTGCGACATTCGCAAAAGCGTCTTCGAAGACGGCTACCAGCTTTATGACGCCAAGGGCAAGCCATTCCCCCAAGGGACGGATGAGGAGAAGGAACACGCAATCGCGACGTTCCGGAAGATCTACAACAGCGAGTCGAAATGGCCTCGCGAGTACGAGTGCAAGTTCACCGGCGATCTTTCCTCGCTGATCACATGGGCAGAATTGGAGCGCGGCGCATCGCTGCAAAACACCGATGGCTTCGTTTACCGTCGCTTCGACGGGCTTTCCGATGTTTCGCCCGATACCCGGGTCGCTCTCAATGCGTTCGTCGGCGTACTTGGCCGGCGGCGGATCGAGATCGGCTGGGACGTTGCCCGCCGCAACCACATCAGCGCCGTTGCCATCAACCTGGCCGAGCCGAACAAGCCGAAGCACCTTCTCGGCGTCATCGCCATGCGCGATTGCTCGTTTGAGTTCATGCGCACCGTGGTGATGGCGCTGATGGATACATCGTATTCAGCCGTCGGCGCTGGCGATGCCACGGGCCTGGGCATGGAATCCAATGAAACCCTCAAGAAGCGTTATCGCGATCGATGGATTCCGTTCACGTTTAACGCCAGCAGCAAGCGCGAAGTGGCGTCAGCACTGAAGACCGGCTTCAGCGACGGAATGCAGACGCTGCCGGCGATGGACGGCCCGCACAAGTTCATCGCGACCGACATCTACGCGATCCAGAAGGACGACACCGGCGCAAACGACGTCTACGAGGAAACCGAAAACCCGCTACTGCCGGAAAGCCACTGCGACATCGCTTACGCGGTCGGGCTCGCCCGCGTTGCCGGCGCTCGTGCCACGAAGAAACCTTTGCCGCCGCCGCGTCGGCAGAAACCGAAGGGCTGGTAGTGGATTTCTACGCGCAAAACTTCGGGATGCCCACGGTATGGCAACAGACCGGTCCGAGCGGGCAAGCCTACAACCTGACGCCGCCCCGCATGCTGCAGGCGTTCATGTCGCGTGAGCAAATTGCCCGCATGGAACGTATCCGCCAAGCGAGAATGATCTATCGCGGGCTGCATCGCGATTACTTCCTGGGGGAAGGACGCACGCAGTTTGACTTCCCGCTCAGCACGGTGAATGGCAAGGATGTGCAGCTGTACGTTGGATTCAACGTGCTGCGCCTGATCTCGCGCAAACACGCCGACCTCCTGTTCGGTGAAGAACCAATCATCACGGTCGATGACGACGAGGCGCGGCAGACGGAAATCAAGCAACTGGTCGAGCAATCCCGTTTGCACGTGCGGCTCTATTCCGCGGCCTGTTCCTGCAGCTGGGCAGCCGAAGCGTTCCTGGAATCGGTCCTGATCAATGGCGAAGCGTACATTCGTCCGATCCCGGCCGACGAAATGATGCCGATCGGCTTGATGCTTCCGGATGGCCAATACGCGCAATATGTCCGCCAGCGGTTGCACAATTTTGGAACGGAAAAAGAACCGACGTGGGCGCTGCTTGAGGAAACTTACTCTGCCGGCTCGATCGACCGCCAAGCGTGGAAGCTAAATCCGGACGGCGAGAAGGTCGCGCAGTTCGATGTCGCCACTTGGCCCGTCGCTCCCGGAACGCCGTCGCTCTCGCCCAAGACCGTCACCGGCATTTCGCGTAACACGGTCACCTGGTTTCAGAACGAAGACGAGGAAGGCAATACGTGCAGCGATTACGACGGCGGATTGATTGGCCTGCAGGATGCCCTCAATAGCAAAGTGACGCAGATCGCCCGCGTGCTGGCCAAGCATTCCGACCCAAAACTCGCGCTGCCGCCCGGTGGCGCTGACGAAAACGGGCAGATCGCTTCGACGCAGAATCTCTTCTACTTCAACTCGAAAGAGGAAATCCCGCAATACATCGTGTGGAACGCGGAGCTTCAATCCGCGCTCCAAGACAAAAAGGAAACGCTCAACGCCCTGACCATTACTGCGGAAATGAGCCAATCATTGCTTGGCCTGAAGGAAGGGGCCGCTCCCGATTCGGCGCGGAAGCTGAAACTGGAAGCCGTCAATGCCCTGGCAAAAGCCGCGCGCAAGGCCGCGCTATTCAAACCTTCCATGCGACGCGTGGTGTCAGTGTCGCTCGAACTGCAGGCGAATCTTGCCTACGCCGGCATCGATCCTTCGGGCGCGTCAATCCTGCTGCCGTCGGGGCGTGCGGCGGAGATCGGCGACGGCGCGGACATCGGAGTCGAAATGCGCGACGGCCTCCCGCGCGATGAGCTCGACGAAGCCCAAATCGTCCAGACCTACCGGAGTTCCGGAACCATGAGCATTGAAGATGGCGTGGAACGGCGCAAGCCCGACCTTGCCAGTCGTGAACTGGAAGTGGCCCGAATCAAAGCGGAGAGCGCCGCCAATGTGCCGAGCGTTCTGCTGCACGAGCCCGGGACAGCGAGCGAAACAACGAGCGAACCACCGGCGGCGGAAGCCGCCTAATTTTACCGCCGGTCGATCCGGCAAGGACGAAGTATGGCGGAAAACGCCAACAACCCCACGGCCACACCGCCAGCCGCAACCGGCGGGATCAGCAAGGATGAAGTGACGGCAATCATCGCGGCCGCGTTGAAGCCCGTCACGGATTCGATCGTTCAGATTGCGAAGGATCAGCAGATCCTCGGCAAGGGCTTCGAAGAGGCCGTGAAAGCGGCGACGACCGCCGCCCCGAAACCGGGCGACAAAGTCAACGACCAGGTGAAGCCGCTGACCGCAGAGGACGCCAACAAGCTCTTCGGCGAGATGCTTGATAAGAAGCTCGGCGAATTTCGTCAGGGCCAGCAGCAATCCGCCGATCGCCACGCGTTCATGAGCAAACACTTGGACAAGCTCCCGGCCGTCTACCGCGACAAACTCGGCAACGACCCGGCGAAGTGGGAAGAGGAAACGAAGGCCATTCGATCGCAGTACGAAAGCGATTTGAAGTCCCAGGGATTCAAGCCCGTGGACGTGGGAACCGACCAGCCCGCCGGAAAGCCGGCGTCGGCGCTGCCGGTGGACCTGACCAAGATGACGGCCGCCCAGCAGCGAGAGGCGTCGCTCAAGGCGCTCCCGCCGATCGGCGGCGTTTCGCCGGCGGCGACGAATGTGCAGGCCGCCCCATCTCCGACGACTGCCGCTTAAGCGGCACAGATGACGATCAGCGCCGGCATGACGCCGGAAACTTTTGAAGGGATTCAATCATGGCAATAACGCTCAATGAAATCCGGCAGACGCTCGCGACCAACGGCGCAGCGGTGCAATTCCGGATGGTCGATAAGTTCCTCAACGGCAGCGGCAGCCTCATTTTGCCGCGGCTCTACTGGATCGAGGAGAAATCGTTCAGCTACGAATACTTGATTCAGGCCAACTACGGCTCGGTCACGACGCGCAGCCTCAACACGGATTACCAAACCAAAACGGGATTATCCGTGCCCATGAAAGAACCGATGAGCATCATCGGTGGCGACGTCAAAACGGACTACGCGATGATTGACGTCAAAGGGGATGCCGCCCGCCAGGATCAACTGGACAAAAAGATGATCGCGGCCGGCAAGTACTTCGACAAGGTGTTTTTCAACGGCGATCCCACCAACCCAGTTGGTGGCGTTGGGGCGCGAGGCAACGAACTCCGCGGCTTGAAAGTCCGCGCACTGGGCAAGCAGCTTTTCCTCGCCGGTGCGAATGGCGGCGATCTTACGCTGGACTTGCTGGACGCGGCACTCGACGCGGTGGTTGGCCCCAACAGCAAGAAGGGTATTCACCTCAACCGCACGGAGCGCAGATTCTTGAGTTCGCTGCTGCGAGCGCAGGGCCGAGTGACGTTCACGCTCGACGCGGAACGCCAGGCGCAGACCTATGACGGCGCGACGATCGAAGTCGTGGACGAAGATGAGAACTACAACCCGATTCTCGACTTCACGGAAGTGATGGGGACTAGCAACAACACGACGTCGGTGTACATCACCCGGTTCGGTGAATCGGCGGATGAAGAGTTCGTGCAGGGCCTCATGGGCAGCAAATGGATGCAGCTTCGCCCGCCGGCCAATATGGGTACGTACGTGCTTGAGGTTGCCGAATCGCTATTGGGCATTGCGAATTTCCACCCCCGATCCATCGCCCGCATCGTCGGCCTTGTAGACCCGAACGGCTAATAGCGACCTTCTAAACCCGATTCCAGTTTCGCTCGCGAACTTTTGCAAAGGCTTCATATGTTCACTTTGATCACTCTTATCGCCGTTATCGCTGTCGCCCTGGTCCTGCTTGGCACGCTAGGCCTCAACAGTGCTTATGTGCCGACGCCCCAGGACGAACTCCTGCGCATGGAAGTTGCCAATACGACGAAGACAGCAAGCTTCAACGGGACGGCATTCAATCTCGGCACGAATTTCACGCCTGGCGGCGTTGGCCAGGCGAGCTGCGCCGTCGTCGACGTTAGCGCCCTGGATAAAACCACCGGCGACGAAACCTACTCCGCCGTCCTCGAAGAATCGGCTGACGGCAACACTTGGACGCCGGCAGGCGCTTCAGTGTCGATCGGTGCCGTCACTGTGTTGTCGGTGCCCGGCTTCATCAGTCAGCCCAATGTGCGCTTGCATCTGACACTCGGCGGGACGACCCCGAGCATCACTTACCAGGCATGGTTCAACCCGCTGTCGCCGTAGCCCTCACGGCAACCCCCTCAGCCGGCGATCGCCGAAAGGAGATCGAGCGGCCTTTACCTCTTTTAGGAGTTTGCGATGGCTAAGACGGACAAAGAAAACAACGCGAATACAACCAGCCCCAGTGCGGGGACGGCTCCGGCCGCGCCCCAACAGACCGCCGACATCGGAGTCACGGCGGCTGCAAACCCTGGCACGCCAGCGGTGAACCCGGCTTCGGCCGACGCGCAATCGGGCGCGTCGGTCCCGCCGCCGGCGAGCGCTGCAGCACCCACGACCCCGGCTCAAAACGTGCCAGCTGCACCGGACGACGCAAAGGATGACAAGCCGAAGCGCTTCCGCGTCGTCGCCCCGAAGAAAGTGACCCGCCAGCGCATCGGCCTGGAATTCGAGAATGGCGAAGCGCTGACAAGTAGCGCCTTCAAGGCACACGCGGCAATGGAGATTGGCTGCCGAGTCTTCTACACGGCGACGGGCGACCCGGCATTCGGAACGGAAGAGCCGGAAGTGCAAGCCGCGCTCAATCAACGTGCCGTCGCGGCGCGTTGGTGAACTCTCGATTCTCGATCTTTCGCATGGAGGCACGATGAGCAGCAAGACCACTATCAGCACCGCTTCGGGGAAGACGCTCACACTGAGCGTCTCCGCGCCGGTGACCCTGACGGCCGGCGAGACGGTGACGATCGCCGTCACGCCGGCCA
>JBQCCH010000718.1:0-3792 GCA_051962375.1 Tepidisphaeraceae bacterium | reverse complement strand
GCAGGCGCGCCCGAAGGAAAACGCCCGCTTCGTGCTGTGCCACAGCGAAAAAGGGTTCACCACCAACTTGCCGTTGAAGGATTTCATCGCTGAGGATTGCATCCTGGCGTATCAATGGCAGGGCGAAGACCTGACGCACGATCACGGCTACCCGCTGCGGGGGCTGGTGCCGAGCCTGTACCTGTGGAAGAGCGCGAAGTGGATACGAGCCATCGAGTTGCGCGCGACCGACACGCCCGGTTTCTGGGAACAGAACGGCTACCACATGTACGGCGATCCCTGGAAGGAACAGCGGTTCGGCTGGTGATCGCGGGCGTGAGAATAAATCGGGCGGCAGACCGTTCTGGCAGGCGTGTCGTATGCTGAGGCGACGGCGGTCGTTTGAACGCGGTCATTTGAACAAAGACGAATTATGAAGCGAATCACCCTGACGAGCGGCGTGGTGGCGGCGGGTTTGTTGGTCAGCAGCCTGGCGGTTCCGGCGCTGGCGAAGAAGCCGGGGCGCGGCGCGCCGGCCAAGAGCGCGCCGGCGGAGCCCGCGAACCCGCCGATGCAGCAGGGGCCCGCGCAGCCGTCACATGCGCAGGAAGTCGCCAAGGCACAGGCCGATCTTGATGCCGCGGCGATCGCGGCTCGCAAGGCGTTTGAGGCGTCGCCCGATTGGACGGCCGCCCAGGATGAAGTCACCAAGGCGCATGACGCTTACGTCGCCGCCAGCAAGCCGGTGATGGATGCCTTGCAGTCGGACCCGAAATACACCAGCGCCGTGGCCGATGCGGATAAGGCTGAGCAGGCGGTGAAGTCGGCGCGGGATGGAGACGGACCGGGCGACGTGTCGGACCTGGCCAGCCGGGCGATGGCGGCACACTCGGTCGTGCTGAACATGGAATCGAGTGCCCTGGCGAAAGACCCGCAGGCCAGCGCCGCCAAGGCAGATCTGAACAAGGCGATCGCCGCCGTCGCGAAGCTGCGCTCGCAGGAAGCGGCTGCGGTGAAGAATGACCCCACCTGGCAGGCGGCGAAGCAGAAATTGGCGGAACTGACATCGACGGGAGGGTCGGGCGGCTCGGGCGGGTCAGCGAACGGGGCGTCCGGCGGCGGGTTCTCGGGCGGCAATTAGCCGGCGATCGGCGGGGCGGCACGACCTCACGCTACAACGTTACGCTTGCCGGCGGCGGTTCAGGCGTAGTCGTCGGAGACGATGTCCTTGGGTTCGATATGGGTTTCGCCGCGCAGGGTTTTGACCTTGCCGGTGATTTGTCCGTCGCGATCGACGTACAGGCGGCCGCCGTCATTGGTGGCTTGTCCGCTGACCAGGCCGCTGTGGATCACCTTCGCGCCGCGATGGACGTACAGATCGCCGCTGACGTGTCCGAAGATGTGCACGCGTCCGCCGTACGCGACGACCAGATCGCCGTAGATCGCGCCGCGCATGTAGAATTTTCCCCCTTCGACGACACGAACATTGCCGGTGATCTTGCCCCAGAGTTCGTATTTTTCGTCGATGGTGATGTCGCCAGCGAGGTTGCCGCGTTCGGATTTCATGGAGAGCTTCGGTAGTCCAAAGTCGATCGTCGATCGTTGAGGAGCCCGCGTCCGCAACGCCTGTCACTATCGGCGATCGACAGGTGACTATCAACTGTTTCGCATCATTTCGTTGAGCAGTTCGTCTTCGCCGAGCGCCATGCGCAGGCCGCGGTTGGATTTCAGTTGGATCGCCAGCACGATGATGCCCGCCACCGCAGGAGCGCCGACGAAGCGGAACCAGCTGAGGATGGTTTCGGCCCATTGTCCGCCGGCGAGCGTGCTGACGAAGTGAACGCGGGGGATCATCTCATCCCACGTCCACAAAACGCCGGGGATGCGCCAATCGGCATGGACGAGGCCCGCATTGCCCATGAACGCCTGCCAGGGGAAGAGGAAGACGATGAGGATGAGCGTCCAGAGGAATGCGCTGGTGACCTTGCCCACGCCGATGAGTCGGCCGACGAGCATGATGTGATCGATCAGCAGCAGCGTCGCCGCCAGCACGATGGACAAGCTGATCCCGCCGAGGATCGTCACGCCGGTGAGGTAGTGCATGACATCGGCCCAGCGATCGGTCGGCTGCGTGGCGGCGGGCGCGGTGACGGTGACCGGGTCGGCCGGGGAATTGACCGGGACGATGTTGTAGCGGATCAGCAGAAACGTGGCGATCTGTGCCACGAGCATGACGAGGATGAGCAGGGCGAGCAGGCTTTTGGCGCGGCGCGCGACGCCGAGCGCTTCGGAATAATCGGCGGCGGTGGCGATGGCGGAATCGGGCATGGGTGTCCTTCGGTCGAGCTGAGCGGCGATCGTACGCAATCGCGCGGCGCGTGCAACGGTCGCCGCGCGTTCGTACGATGGGAGATACCGGATGGCGAGTACGTACGACAGCTTCGAGCGGTATCGGCAGCGCGGGTTGGACGCCCGCCGCGCCGGGCAATGGGAAAGCGCTAAGGTGTATTTGCTGGAGGCGGCGCGTTCGATCCTGGAACTGAGCAAGCAGGCGAAGACCGAAGAGCTGCGGCTGGCCCGGCGGGAGACGGCCGAGCGGTTGTATGAGCTGGCGAAAGATTGCGACACCGCCCGGGCGAGCAATCGCAAGGCGCCGGCGTCGAACCGCTCCGCCCCCGAGCCGGCCGAGGCGAATGAGAAAAGCGCCGAGGACTGGATCGTCAAAGAGCGCCCGACCGTCCGCTTCACCGACATCGCCGGCCTGGACGAGGTGAAGGAAGAGATTCGCCTGAAAATGGTCTACCCGTTCGAGCACGCCGAGCTGGCGAAGAAGTTCGGCATCCGGGCGGGCGGGGGAATTTTGCTTTACGGCCCGCCGGGAACGGGAAAAACGATGCTCGCCCGTGCGACGGCCGGCGAACTCGACGCGACGTTCTACAGAATCTCGGCGGCGGACGTGCTGAGCAAATGGGTGGGCGAAGCCGAACAGAACATCAAGCGGCTGTTCGATTCGGCGGCGGCGGAAACGCGGTCGGTCATCTTCATCGACGAAATCGAATCGCTCGTGCCCGCGCGGCGCGATGAGGGAACCAGCGTGATGCAGCGCGTCGTGCCGCAGGTGCTGCAGGGGATGGAAGGGTTTGACAAAACCAGCGGCGCGCAGGTGCTGTTCCTGGGCGCGACGAACGTTCCCTGGCAGCTTGACCCGGCGGTGCTGCGGCCGGGGCGGTTTGACGAGAAGATCTACATCCCGCTGCCCGATTTCGCGGCCCGGGTGCGGCTGCTGGAGATCTATCTGCAGAAGCGCCCGTTGGCCGACGATATCGATCTGCCGGCCCTGGCGCGAAGCCTGGAAGGCTACAGCGGCGCCGACATCAAACACCTGTGCGACCGTTCGGCGATCATCCCGTTTTTGAAAGCCGCCCAGGGGAGTGGGGACGCGACGATCACGCGCGACATCCTCGCCGACGCGATCGCCGAAGCGCCGCGCAGCGTCGATGCGGCGATGATCAAGCGATTCGAGGAATGGGGCGCACGCTAAGCGTCAATCGGCTATGATTGCCTAGCTCGCAAGTGCCGGCATTGGGGGCAGCAGTAGTCGGGCTCGCGGTTCGTTCCGTTGCCGTTTCGCTTCGGGTTGGGCCAATGGCTGTTTGCACGGTCCGCCGGCGTTTTGCGATTGTGGAGTTCGTTTTCGTGTCCGAACTTCTCGACCAGCTTCATACGCAATTCGGCCTGCGTGACTTTCGGTTGATGCAACGCGAAGTGATCGAGGATGTCTTTGCCGGGCAGGATGTGGTTTGCGTGATGCCG
>JBQCCH010000717.1:0-3269 GCA_051962375.1 Tepidisphaeraceae bacterium | reverse complement strand
GGGCGAACCGCCGGGCGGTTTCGCGGATGAGGTTAAGCGTTTCCAGGTGCTTGGAGAGCTCGCCGTGCGAGAAATTGAGCCGACAGATGTCGACGCCGGCTTCAAAGAGGCTGTAAAGCGTGTCCGGCGTGCTGACGGCCGGTCCCATGGTGGCGATAATCTTTGTGCGAATCATGTGTGTGCCAATGCGTCGGGCGCGGTCAATGAAAAAATCGGGCAGATCGCGGTGCGACGGATTGTGCGCGCCGGGCGGGAATTGGCAACCCCGGGCAGGGGATGGGCGAAATTACGACAAATTGCATTTGTCGGGCGTCAAAGCTAACGTTAACCGCTCATGCGCTGTCCCTTTTGCCATGCCGACAAAGACAGCTTGAAAGTGATCGATTCGCGGGCCTGTGACGGCGATCGCGCGATCCGGCGGCGGCGCGAATGCCTGAATTGCAAAAAACGGTGCCCGACGTACGAGCGTGTGGAGGGCTCGGTCAAGCTCACGGTGGTGAAAAACGACGGTCGCCGGGTGCCTTGGGATCGACAGAAGATCATTGACGGCCTGAGCCGGGCGTGCTTCAAGCGGCCGGTGCCGGAAGAGGAAATCCTTCGATTGGCCGAAGCGGTGGAGGAAGAATGCTTCGCCGCCCATGACCGCGAGGTGCCGACCGCATTTATCGGGCAGGTCGTTGCCGACCGGCTTCGGCGGGTGGACCAAGTGGCTTACGTCCGCTTCGCCAGCGTGTATCGGCAGTTCAAGACACTCGACGAACTGGTCGAAGCGGCGCAGAACGTGCTCGACGCCCAGCGATTCGAAGACCCGACCCAGGGCCGGCTCTTTATCGATCCGGCGGCGACGAAAGAAAACGGGTCGGCCACCCCGGCGCCCAAACGCGCCCGCAAAGCGCCGGCGGACAAAGAGTAAAAGGACAACGATAAAGCAACGGTGAGGAGAGAACGCCGCTCGTCGACATTTACGCCCGTCGGCATGCCCGAATTGGGGCCTGGGGCGGCGAAATGATCGATCCACCGGGGTTTGAGAGTAACCGCAGCCCTGAGTATCCGCAGACAACGAGGCCGGCGTGTTCGGCCGGTCCAGAGACGCACCATGACGCATCGCCTTCCGATTTCGCTCGCGCTGACGTTCGCTGTTCTTGCCGGCTGCCAGCCCGTGAAGCCGCCCGAGCCGGCCAAATCCCCCTACGCGGACCTGGGCCAGAAATCCGTCAGCGATTTCCTGCGCGGCACGATCATGGAGCAGGTTGATCTCGCGAACGCCGGCCCGCTGCGCGTGTCGGGCTACGGCCTGGTGGTGAACCTCGACGGCACCGGCGACACCCGCGCGCCCAATCCCGTGCGCGAGTACATGACCAAGCAAATGCAGAAGCACGGATTCGGGAGCTCGGTGCAGAAAGGGTTTGAACGCATCGACCCGGAACGCGTGCTGAATGACAAGAATCACCGGACGGCCATCGTTCGGGTGGACGCTTTCATTCCGCCGGGAGCGCACAAGGGGCAATTCTTCGATGCCCAGGTGTCGGCACTGGAAAACAGCAACACCACGAGCCTGCATCGAGGCCAGCTTTACGAAACCGATCTGGCGCCGCGCGGGGCCGACCCGTTTAACCCGGGGGGCGGGCTGGTCAATCCTCTCGCTCACGTGGCCGGGCCGATCGCGGTGAATCCGGCTTACGCGGTGGCGGACAAGGTGGTCAGCGCGAATCAAAAACTGTCGCTGCGATATGGCGTGGTCATGGGCCGGGCCGTGGTGAATGACGATCGGCCGCTGGTGCTGAAGCTTCGCCAGCCTGAGCGTCGCCTGGCCCGGCAGATCGAAGCGCGCATCGTCGATTTCTTCCAGGATTCGAACGTCGCCCATGCGAAGGATGAGGGCGTCATCTACCTGTATCCGCCCGAGAAATACGGCACCGACTGGGAGCACTTCGCCCAGGTCGTCATGCACCTGTATTTCAATGCCGATGCGGATTTTGCCGCTATCCAGGCGAAGCAGCTGGCCGACATGGCGCAGCAGCAGCGGGAGAAAGCGCCGTTGCTGGACATCAGCTATTGCTGGGAAGGGCTCGGCCAATCGGCGCTGCCGGCGATCCAGCCGCTGTTCAACAGCGATTCGCCCGATGTCGCCTATGCCGCGGCGCGAGCGGCGGCGTATCTGGGGGACCTGACGGCGCAGGATGCTCTGGCGCGCATCGCGGGCATGAGCGGCAATCCGTTTCAAGTCAATGCCATCCGCGTCCTCAGCACGCTGCCGAGCACGGCCCGGCTGCGCAACATGATTCGCGAAGCGTTAAACGCCAAGGAATTACCCGTGCGCATCGAAGCGTATCGGGCGATGCTCGCGTCGAATGACCCGATGCTGATCACCAAGACGGTGCAGGATGAATTCGCGGTGGATATCGTCGACAGCGACGGTCCGCCGATCATTTATGCGACGCGCCTGGGGCAGCCGCGGATCGCGTTGATCGGGCAGCGTCCGAAACTGGCGAGCCCGTCGCTGCTGATGGCGATGGGAGACCGGCTCACGGTGATGGCCGACCCGGATCGCAAGACGGCCCAGCTGTTTTATCGCGGCGACGCATTTGAGCCGGACACGTCGCTGGAATGCGTGCCGGACGTGGGCATCATCATCGCGCGGTTGGGCGGGGAATCGCCCCCGAATGAGCCGCGCATGCACTTTGATTACACGGACATCGTCGGGCTGCTGCAGAAATTGACCGAGCAGAAGCTGCTGCTGGCCCGGATGCCGGATGGTCGCGAGGCGCCGGCGGTGTTTGAATTGCAGAGTGTGCCGGGCATCGACGATGAAATCCTGAGCGCTCCGAGCATTCAGGAACAGCGTCCGCAAGGCGCCGCCACGACCGAGCCGGCCGAGCTGGATGAAGCGCCGACGATCAAGTGACGCCCGCAAGTGAAGCCGGCTGCGCACCTACGTGACCACATACGTGATGTTGTAGCTGCCGCCCGTGCCGCTGGTCGCATTCAGCAGGGCGATCGAATAGGTGCCCGCGAGTGTGACATCGAAATTGACGGTCGCTGAGGTAGCGCCGGAGGCGGCCGCAACCTGCTTGCCGGTCGGGTCGATCAGCAGGATGTCGGGCGTGGTGTTGCCGGTGTCGCGCGTGGCGGTGATGGTCAGGTGCTGGCCGGCCGTGAAATCTTTCTGGAAGACGTCGACATCGCCGGCCGGAATTTGGCCGTTGCGGGTGACGCCGGATTGCAGCGGCGTTTGAGTGTCGGGGTCTTCGGTCGTCTGGGGGCCGGGC
>JBQCCH010000716.1:0-2643 GCA_051962375.1 Tepidisphaeraceae bacterium | reverse complement strand
GCTGTCGAAGTGGACGATCAAAGCGCCGGCATTATCGGTGGATGTGTCGCCGGTGTCGGTCGTGGCGGTGAAATGGTCGTCACTGCCTGAGCCGTTGACTACCAGCTTGCCGGCGCTGAGTTGATAGGTCACCCGGGTCGCTTTTGACGGGCCATCAAATTGCGCCAACTCACCGGCGTTGGAGGGGTCGATTCCGAGGAGCACGAAATTGCCTTGCGGCGTGATCGCACCGTCGGCGGCAGAGAGGCTATTCATCGTCCGAAACCCCGCAACGCCCTCACGGTCGGCCGAATAGGAGCGGTCCACGTTCAGATCCTTCGTCAGGTGAAGGACCGAGGCGTATGAATTCCCAACCGGGCCGCTGTACTCGCCCGCGCTGGTGAAGTCGTCGAAGGTTTTTTCAACGACATAGACCGAACCATCCTTTGCCGGCGTAATTTTTGTAATGGGGTCGGTGCCGATGGTGTTGATGAGTGTGCCATTGCTGTCCAACGCGACGATGTGGTAGGCACTGAACGCGTCGGAAAATTCGTCCGACTCGTACAGAATTCGGCCGTCCGATGTCACTGCGATCGCAGCGCCGATATCGTCGCCGCTTTCATCGAACTTGCCCGGCTTGATGTACGCGCCTTGGGTGCCAAACGTCGTGTCCAAGGCGCCCGCCGACGTCAGTCGTGCCACGCGACTCAGATTGACGGTGCCGAGCGCGTCATTCGGAAACTGGTCGTCATACGAAATATAAACGCGACCTTGCGCGTCCACCGCAACACCGCCGACCCGGCCCAGAACGCCCGGGCCGAAACCGAAGTAACCGTCGCCGTAATCGTAACTGCTGTTGCCGTTCGGGAGATTTAGGAGGTTGTACGAGCCGCGATTGCCGAACGACGTATCGATCGAGCCGTCGGGCTTGTATTTGTAGAGGCTGGGCCGGGCGCCTTTCGCGTTCGACAATTCGAAGAAGCTGCCGTCAGCCAGGACGGCGTTGCCGTTGACGCCGCCGTTGCGACGATCGCTTGCCAGGATCGAAGGCTGAATGCCGTCGCCGCCGCCGAAGGTTTTGTCGAATGCACCGGTCGATGTCAGCCGGATGAATGTCGGGCCTTCGATGAAAATCTTGCCCCCCGCTTCAACCGCGATGCCGTTGATCGCATATCCGCCGGCATTGGGAACCGTCACCACGCCCTTCGTGCCGAACGTGGGATCCAGCTCACCGTTGGCCAGATAGCGCGCCACGCCGGCCGTCGTTCCCTTGGTGTGCAGCGAGCCGGCGACCACGATTTTGCCGTCGGCCTGCACCGCGATGGCGCGGGCGTCAATGCCTGCGCTCGACGTCGCAACCAGGCCGCCGGTGCCGAACGAATGGTCAATTTCGCCAGAAAACAGCTGACGGAGTTCGAGCGCCTCAATACGTGCGGAGGCGTTCCGCAAAACAGATCGGGTTGTCATGATGGATGGCCCCAGAGATTGGTTCAGTCGCGGCGGTATGCCTTATCGACTGCGCCTTTATCATGGGCAGGTTATCTTCGCTTAGCAAGGGCTTTATTATCAGATGCCAGTAGGTCTTCCCCTAATTCAACAAGACGGAACAATAGCGGTACGAGGCCGATTTCTGATGCTCATCGAATCCATTGAAGATCCCCGACTGAACCCCTATCGGCACTTCACGTCGTCGGTGAAGTATGAGTCGCCCGAGCAGTTTGTCGCCGAGGGGCAAAATGTCGTGCTGCGGCTGCTGTCCAGTTCGTACGCGTGCGAGTCGGTGCTTTGCGCGGAGCGGAAGGTCGAGGTCATTCAGCCGCACCTGCAGGCGGGGACGGAGCTGTTCATCGCGTCGGACGCGATGATGAAAGACATCCTGGGCTTCAAGTTTCATTCCGGCGTGATCGCGGTCGGCCGGCGCAGACCTTGGCCGACGATCCGGTCGCTTGTGCCGCCGGCACCCGAGCCGGCGACGGTCTTGGTATTGCCGGACATCACCGACCCGACCAACCTGGGAGCCATCCTCCGCAATGCGGCCGCCTTCGGGGTTACCGCGGTGCTGCTCGGCGAAAGCTGCCGCGATCCGTTCGCGCGTCAGAGCGTTCGCACGTCGATGGGCACGCTTTTTTCATTGCCCGTCGCGCGGGCGGAAGACCTTCGATCGGATCTTCGACAATTACAACAGGATCACGCGTTTGAGTGCTGGGCGACGGTGTTAGCGCCCGACGCGATCGCCCTGCCGCGTGTGAAGCGCCCGCCGCGCGTGGCCGTGCTGATGGGGAATGAGGGGCCGGGGCTGGAGGCCGACCTGATCGGGCTGTGCGATCGGCGCGTCACCCTGCCGATGCAGCGCGGGACGGATTCGCTCAACGTCGCGGCCGCCAGCGCGGTCTTTTTGTATCAGTTGATGATCGACACCCTGCATTAAGCTCAGGCGGTCACATCCAGGTGCGGAGGCTCGTCCTGCTCGTCTTCCGGAGCGGCGTGCCTGGGGCGGCGTTCGGGGGGCGGGCGCCGCTCGCGGCGGGTGTCGTTGTCGACGCCGGCGATCGCATCGGCGCTTTCCACGAATTCATCCACAACGGCCTCCTCAGCGCCGGTGCTTTTGCCGGCGCGGCGCGCCTGGCGCACCTCGGCGTCGCGTTCGGCGGCGGCCTGGCGCTG
>JBQCCH010000715.1:0-2224 GCA_051962375.1 Tepidisphaeraceae bacterium | reverse complement strand
AACACGGGTGTGTCGCCGGATCTGAAGCTGATTTACGACACCGGCGCCCCTGCGGCGCCCAGCGAAATCGCGCTGGCGGGCAAGGTGGATGCCGTTAAAAACAATCAGGTCGATCTGCAGGATTTAGCCGCCAAGCTGGAGTTGTCGCTGAAGGCCGTCGATTTATCCGCTGCGCAGCCCTTGCTCACGATGGCGGGGCAGCCACAACTCGCGATTCATGGCATGGCCGCGGGGACGATCGCGGGCGACTTGCAGCCGGGCCAGGCCGGCTCGATCGGCGGCGAGCTGTCCGTGAATGACCTGTCTGTCCAAACGCCGCAGCTGGCCGATGTGTATCGCGCCGCCACGGTCCGTGTGCCGGTGAAAATCGCCCGGTCCATGTCGGCCGGCGTCTCGCGATTGCAGGCTGACCTCAGCGTCATCGCGCCGGAAGCGACCCTCAAGATTGACGGCGATCTGCCGGAATCGGCCCTGGACGCGCTGAAGGCCAAGAAAATCCCCGCGCAGCCCGGGACGATTGCCCTCTCATTGGTGGCAGACCCGACAAAGCTCGCGCGCTCGCTCCCGAAAACGATGCATCTGCAGCCCGGCATGTCGATCGACAGCGGGGCGATTTCAAGCGTCGTATCTTTGGCGATCGATCCTGCAAAGAACGCGATTCTTTCGCACGTGAAGACAGACCTGTCCGTGTCGGGAACGCAGAACGGTCAGGCAAAATCGATTCCGCCGGTCAACCTTGTCGCGGATGCGGCCCTGACCCGCCTGGATGGCGTGGTTGCCGGCCTACACGACGTATCGCTCGCGCTTTCCAGCGGCTTTGCGAACCTCAAGCTCGCCGGTCCGACCGTTTACACGCTGCAAGGGAGCGGCGACGCCGATCTCGACAAACTGGCGTCGCAGGCGTCGCAATTCGTGGACCTCGGCCAGACGCGCCTTAGCGGGCAGGCCAACTTCAAGCTCGCCACGCAACCGAAAGCCGGCGACGTCATACACGCCGAGGTGAGCGCGGACGTGAGCCAGCTGAATGCCACGCTGCCGCAGAAATCGCCCATCACGATGCCGATCGCCCAGCTGGCCGCCCAGGCGGATGTCCAGACGGACTCGGGGACCAGTGGCCTGAAAGCGGTGCAATCGGCAACCCTCAGCCTGCTGGCGGGTGACAGTGCGACCAAGCCCCTGGTCGAATTCAAATCAACAATCGATGGATACGATGTCGCTGCAGGCACAATCCAGTCGATGAACGTCGACAAATGCACGATTTCTTCCCTTCATGACGCACAAACCCGGCTGATCGATCCGTTCGTTTCCAGCTTAAAGGGTGAGGGCCTGAATCTTGCCGATGGCGCTCTTTATCTCGTGGCCCGCGTGGGACAAGTCAATGTCAACACGAAAGCCGCCGACATTCAGCAACTGGACGTGTCGCTCCCCAGCCTGAAGATCGATCGGCAGGGCCAGGAACTGCTGCGCGACACGCTCCGGGCATCGATTGTGGGCAAGGCCGCCGCCGTGGATCAAGCGACCTCGTTGGCAATCAGCAAGCTTTCGTTTGAAAGCGGCTTCGCCAAGGTGAACGGGTCTGACATCGCGGCCCAACTTCCCGATGGCAAGACGCCGGTCACCCAGTTGCTGAAAAAAGCCAAGCTGGCAGTTGGCGTGAGCGATCTCGCGAAAGCTCAGGCCCTGTTATCGACGATATCGCCGACCACAAAATTGCCTGCTCATTTCGGGGGCGGCGTCGCGGTGAATATCAGCGTGGAAAAGGGCGTTGGATCGGTCGACTTGGCCGGCTCACACCTGAGCGCGTCCAACGACAGCGGAAGGGCGTTCGCCTTCAGCAAGGCCAAGCCCATCACCGTGAAGGCGGCCTTCGACATCCCGCCGGCGATGCCGATCACAAGCCTGAACGTCTCGCAGTTGGATGCTGATCTGGATGTGGCTCAACTTAAGTTAAACGGCCCGCTCGTCCTGACGAATCTCGACGCTCAGCCGCAAGCAAAAGGACAATTGGCAATCGGCGGCTCCCTGGATCGGCTGACGGCCCTGCTGCAGGTGATTCAATCGAGCAACACACAACTGCCTTATCGTGGAACGCTGGCATTGAACGAAGCGATCGCGACTGAAAACAATGTCATCACGCTGAAGGGCGATGGCACGATTGACCAGTTCCGGATGATCGGCGCGGACGGAAAGTCGCAATTCGCCGAGCCGAAGCTCGCGCTGGCGA
>JBQCCH010000714.1:0-10696 GCA_051962375.1 Tepidisphaeraceae bacterium | reverse complement strand
GTCACCGCCTACTTCGTCATCCTCGGCGTGCCGCTTTCGCAGATCGCTGCGCTCTTGATCGCCATGCTCATGAACAGCCGGGTGCGCGGGATCACCTTTTTCCGCACCGTGTATTTCATCCCCAGCGTCATCAGCGGCGCGGCGCTCGCGGTGCTGTGGCTGCAGTTGTTCAACAACGATTACGGCCTGATCAATCACGTGCTGAACCCCGTCCTGCACCGGGTCGGCCTGCACGCGCCGAATTGGTTTGGTTATGACCAGACGGTCTATCCCCCGATCAACGACGCCGCCCGCTGGGCGATTCCCGGCTTCGTGCTGATGGGCCTGTGGGGCGTGGGCAGCGGGATGATCATTTACCTCGCGGGGCTCAAGGGCATCAGCCAATCGCTTTATGAAGCCGCCCGCATCGACGGCGCCAGCGCCCTGCGCCAAGCCTGGAATGTCACGCTGCCGATGCTCAGCCCGCTGATCTTTTACAACCTGGTGATGGGCATCATCGGCAGTTTCCAGGTCTTTACGCAGGCCTACATCATGACGGGCAACGGGCCCGAAAACGCCACGCTGTTTTATGTGCTGAACCTGTACCGCCAGGCGTTCGAATTCCACAACATGGGCTACGCCAGCGCGATGGCGTGGGTGTTGTTCGTGATTGTGCTGCTGTTGACGCTGGCGGTGTTCAAGGGGTCGAAGAGCCTGGTTTATTACGAGGGCCTCCGGTGACGCAGAATTCGGATTTTCTCCTTCGCGACGAACGCACGCCCCTGGCCGAGGTTGAATCGCAGGCGGCCCCCGCGCCGATCGTTGAGCGGAAACGAAAGTTGCCCGCCAATGTGTGGGTGTATGTCGTGCTGTTGATCGGCTCGATCGCATTCCTCGTGCCGTTCTATTTCGTCATCAACGGCTCGCTGAAGAGCGACATTGCCGTGCAGCAGGGGGACATCATCCGCCTGGTGAAGCACCCGCTGTGGGGCAATTATTTCGAAGCCCTGAAACGCCTGGGCCTGCAAACCGGCGCGGCGATGTCGCCGGAGGTGCCTGTCCGCTCGATCCCCACATTCCCGGCCTTGTCGAACACCATCGTCGTCGTCACCGTCACAATCCTGGGCCAGATTCTCAGCTGCTCGCTGGTCGGGTTCGGCTTCGCGCGGTTTCGGTTCCGCGGGCGGGATACGCTGTTCATCCTCATGATCAGCACCATGATGCTGCCGGCACAGGTGACGATGATTCCAGTCTTTGTCCTGTTCAAATACCTGCACCTGATCGACACGCTCTGGCCGCTCCTGGTGCCGAGCTTTTTCGCCAGCCCGTTCTTTGTCTTCATGTTTCGTCAATTCTTCAGCCAGGTGCCCGAAGAACTGATCGAAGCGGCGCGCATGGATGGGTGCAGCAATTGGCGCATTTACTGGCAATTCATGCTTCCCCTGAGCGGGCCGGTGATCGCGATCGTGGCGATCTACACCTTCCTGGGCGCTTGGAATGATTTCCTCGGCCCGTTGATCTACCTGAACAGCCCCGACAATCGCACGCTCGCCCTGGCGCTCAACAGCTTCAAGGGCCAGTACGGCACGAGCGACGCCAACCTCCTGATGGCCGCCAGCGTCATTTGCATGATCCCGTGCGTGCTGCTGTTTTTCGCCGCCCAGAAGTATTTCGTCGAAAGCGTATCGGCCAGCGGGATGAAATAGCGGCAGGATCGGCAGTGCGCCGTTTTATGTGCCGCGATCGAACCGGGGCCGTATAATCGATCGCCGTGAGCCGACTGGACCAACACATTCGCTCCGTGCGCAACAAGCTGACGCTGGGGCTGTTTCTAGACGCCTGGTCGGCAGCGGCCCTCGCGGGGGCGAGTGTCGTGCTGCTGTACAGCATCCAGCGACTTCTGGTCGGCTGGCGACCGGTTCACGAAGGGGCTTGGCTTTCGGGCGTCGTGATCCTGAGTGTCGTGTTCGGCGCTTGGCGGGCGATGCGTCGTCGGCCGGACGAAATCACCGCGGCCGTGGCAATCGACGAGCGGCTGGGACTTCGGGAGACGCTCTCCACGGCGTTGCACGCTCGGCGGATGGACGATCCGTTTTCTCAGGCCGCCCTGCTCAATGCCGAGCAGACGGCGGGCGCGCTCGACCTTCGGCGAAAATTTCCGCTGCATCGGCCGAAGACGCTCGTGCCGTTTCTGGTCGTTGCGTTGATGGCTGCCCTGTTGCTGGGGCTTTGGCGGCCGGGGAGCCTTTGGGGCTCGGGTCCGGCAGTGGCGGCCGGCGCCGATTCGCAGGCCGATGCGCGGCAGCACGCGAAGGACAACATCAACCGCGCCATCGCCGCCATCGATCAAGCGCCCAAGGTCATCAACGAAAAGGCGCCGCTTCAGCTGTCGAAGGCGGAATTGCAGGATTTGCTGAAAAAGCCGGACCTCGATCCGGCAACCGCGAATCGCAAGGCGCTGGCGGCGATGCAGCAGCTCCAGCAAGCGACCGCCGAGCAAAAGAGCGATCCGGCCGCCGCGGAGATCGAGCGGACGCGTCAGGAACTGACGCAGATGAACCCCACGGACAATGACGCCGGTCCGATCGCCGACGCCCATCGCGACCTGGCGCAGGGCGACTTCAAAGGGGCGGGCCAGAAGCTGGATGATGCCGTTCAACGTTTTGAACGCATGAGCCCCGCGGAACAGGCGAAGGCAGCGCAGCAGATGCAGGCGCTGGCGGACCAATTGAAAAAAGCGACGGCCGATCCCTATGCCGAGCAGCGGCGGCAGCAACAGATGCAGCAGTTGGGCATGAATGCCCAGCAGCAGCGACAAGCGCAAGACCTCTTGAACAAGGCATCCCAAGGCGATGCCAAGGCGTCGCAGCAGCTGCAACAGCTTGCACAGCAATCGGTCCAGCAATTGAACAAGGGCCAACCCCCGACGGCCCAGCAGCGGCAGCAGATCCAGCAATTGACGCAGCAGATGCAGGCGCAGGCGTCCAGCCAACAGCAGAAGCAGCAGTTGCAGCAATCGACGCAGAAGCTGGCCGATGCGATGCAGCAGGCGGCCGGTGTGCCAGCGAAGCAAGCGCCGCAAATCCCCGACTCCAACAGCAAGGACAGCGCCGATCAAAAGAGCAACGCCGGCATGGCGCAGCGCAGCAAGCCGAGCGCGGGTGATCCGCAGCAGGCGCGCCAAGCGAGCGGCGACCCGAGCCAGGCGGATCGTCAGCAGCAGTCGCAGCAGATGCAAAAGGCGATGGCCGACGCCCAGGATCAGTTGCAGAAGATGCAAGCGCAGAGCCAGTCCGCCCAGCAGGCCGCGCAGGCGGGCCAAAGCGCCCAGCAAGCGGCCCAGGCGGCCCAACAGCAGATGAACTCGGGGCCCGCTGCGGGCCAGCAGGCGTCCGCCGGGAACGCCAATGGATCGTCCGACGGTTCGGGCGGCATGAACGCCGGTTCGTCCGCTCCCGGCGCGGGGACGGGTCATTCGAATCCTTTTGGCGCGAGCCCCGGTGCGCCGCTGCAGGCCTCAATCGATAAAGCCGTCAGTCCATCGGACAACACCGACCCGGACCACGTGCTGGCCGGTTCATTGATCAAGGGCGATTCGCCGCGGGGCGAGAGCCACGCTCCATTGCAAAACGTCGCCAAAGCCGCCGCCCAGCAGGCCGCGGAGGAAGTCGAATCCGAGCGCGTCAATCGCGAAGGGCAGAAAGTCGTGCGCGATTATTTTGGCTCGCTGGGCGATTCCAAGTGAAATTTCGCCTGCAGAATCGTGCCGCATCGGATATATCAGGGGATTGCGAGTCTTGAGCACTCGATCACTGTTTCTTCTTCCGGGGCTTTTCCATGCGTATTGCGGGTTGGTTGGTTGGGATTGTGGGCGCGGTGTTGCTGTTGGGCGCGATCATCAATACGGCCGCGGCACTGCAGACGCCGAGCAGCCAAGCGTGGGGCGTCGCAGTCGGCGGGTTGGCTATTTCCTTGTTGGTGCTGGCTGCTGGGATTTGGCTCATCAGACGCGGCGCCGGACCGACGAAGCCGAAAGTCGTAGGCGGCTATCGCGTCGGCTGGCTGGATGAGCCATTCATCAATTATTCCTGGATCGCCATCATCGGCCTGACGGTGTTTTTGAGCGGGATCATGTGGCTGGTGTCAGGGTTGGATTTGCTGTTCGGCTCGCACCCCGTGGCGCGCCGCCGGGCCGGTTGGATTTTTGGCTCGTTGTCATTTCTGATCCTTCTGGGGGTGCTGAATATCGTCCTGCTGATGCCGAAGGATGATTCGGCCGCCATCGCTGCGGCGCCGGAGCTCGCGGCCACGGTGCCGGCGGATTTTGTGCGTCGCACCACCGATGATCCGGCCTTTTATTTTCGGACGCCCCGCTCGTGGCAGATGCAGCCCGTGAACGGCCCGATGAAGGTAAAATTGCGCATGAGCCCCGCCGGCGGGAGTGTGAATCTGATGACGGCCCCGCAGGATGCCGGCCAGACGATCACCGGATCGATCGACAAGCTGCAGGCCTATTTGAAAAAGAGTCATCCCGATCTGAAGGTGGTTCAAAGCGACGTCGTGAAGCTCGCCGGCCGGCCGGCGGGACGATTCTCGTATGAACTGACCAACCCGTCGGGCGAGCGCGTTCGCCTTTGCCAATACATCCTGCTGAAGGACGGTCAGGAATATGTGCTGACCTATGGAGCGCCCGTCGGGCTGTACGACACCCTGCTGCCGAGCGTGCAGGCGGCGGCGGTTTCGATGCACTTGCCGGGCGAACCCATGACGCCCGACCGCCCGCTCGTCGCGTCGGGGCCTATTCCGCGATCTGAGTCCGTTCGAATTCCGCCGCGGCAGGTTGACCGTACGCCAAGTGCGCCCGCCCTCACCGCACCCTCGGTCATCCATGAGCCATCGCCCGTCGCGGCGAACCAATCGCCGGCAGCGCAGACGTCGTCCAACGACCTTCCCGACACCGGCCCCGGCGATCGGATCTGGGTGCGCGACGATTCGGTCCGTCCCCCGCAGGCCAACCCGGTGCGGCCGTCGTTCGGCGCGCATCGGTCGGGTTTGGCGTTGCGTATTCATCCGAATGCGCCGACTCCGCCCGCGGCCGCTCAAGCCGCCGAGCAATTCGCCGCCGCCGAAAAGGCATGGCAACCCGCCAGCGGCGCAGTGGTCGACCTGTTGCCGACCTTCACCGGCACGGGGCTGCAGCGCGTGGACGGGAATCTGGTCTTGGAGCAGTCGATGTCCATTTCAACGCCCCGCCGCTTCACGCCGCCGGTTGATTTCCGGATGGTGCTGCTGACCAACGACAACGACACGCGGCTGGCCTTTGCGGCGAACCAGATCATCTTCAATTGGGAAATGCGACCGACGGAATTGCGCGTGGATGGCGGTCCCGCGAGCGGCCGACACAAGCCGGGCGTCGGCGAATTGCCGGCGAATCGCTGGACGGCCGTCGAAATGAAAGTCACCGCCACGGACATGACCCTGTGGGTGGACGGGCATCAAATCTACCAAACCGCGGCCGATTTCTCGCAGATCAACCAGCCGCTGCGGATCACGGCCCATCGCGGGCAGGTGCAGGTGCATTCGGTATCGGTGATCGACGCGAAGGATTGATCGAACATTCCGCCGATCCCTTGTGGGCCGGGAGAAACTCACGACCGCCCAAGGAATCGGGCCCGTCACGCGATGTGACGGGCCCGATCGTTGAATGGATGCTGGCCTCTGGAGGGCGATCAGGCTTTGACGCCCAGCAGCGGCGCCATCGTCGCGCCGATGGTGGCCGGGCTTTCGCTGACGGCGATGCCGCACTCGCGGAAGGTTTTGAGCTTGGCTTCGGCGGTGTCGTCTTCGCCGCTGATCAGCGCCCCGGCGTGGCCCATGCGCTTGCCGGGAGGCGCGGTGCGGCCGGCGATGAAGCCGACCACCGGCTTGGTCACGTGCTTCTTGATGTAGCGGGCGGCGTCGGCTTCGTCGGAGCCGCCGATTTCGCCGATCATCACGATGCCGTCGGTCTTCGGATCGTTCTGGAACATTTCCAGCAGTTCGATGTAGTTGATCCCTTTCACCGGATCGCCGCCAATGCCGACGCAGGTGGTCTGGCCGATGCCGCGGGTGCTGGTTTGCCAGACCGCTTCATACGTCAACGTGCCGGAGCGGCTGATGATGCCCACGCTCTTTTTGCTCTTGGCTTCGGTCGGGGGCGTGTGAATGTAGCCCGGCATGATGCCGATCTTGCACTCGCCCGGCGTGATCACGCCCGGGCAGTTCGGCCCGATCAATACGCTCTTGGGATAGTTCTTCAGGAATTCCTTGGCCTTGACCATGTCCAGCACAGGGATGCCTTCGGTGATGGCGACGATCACGCGGATGCCCGCGGCGGCGGCTTCCATGATCGCGTCGGCCGCGAAGGGAGGCGGCACGAAGATCATCGTGGCGTCGGCGCCGGTGTGCTTCACCGCCTGGGCGACGGTATCGTAGATCGGCAGATTGTTCTCATCTTGCTTGCCCCCCTTGCCCGGGGTGACGCCGCCGACCATCTGCGTGCCGTAGTCCAGGCATTGCTTGGTGTGAAACGCGCCGGCCGCCCCGGTGATGCCCTGACAGATGACCTTGGTGTCTTTGTTGACGAGAATGCTCATGATCTGAGCAAGGGTAAGGCCGCGTAACACGACGGGCAAGGCGCGGGTTTGATTCGTGTGCTGCGGTCCTGAGCGATAGGCTCGCCGGTGATGCGGGTGATCTCGCCTCCGCCGGCCTCTCCCGCGCGGCGGCCGACATCTTTTGCGAAAAACTGATACACTCGTTTCCCGCGGCAGCAGTGGCGATCGCGTCCTGGCGACAGGGCGAGGAAAGTCCGAGCGGCACAGGGCAGAACGCCGGCTAACGGCCGGGCGGAGCAATCCGACGGAAAGTGCCACAGAAAATAAACCGCTACGGGAGAGAGTTGAGACTGGATAGTGCAGCGTTGAGAGCACCTGCCGATGCGGGTTTTGCTTTTAACTCTCCACACCCCACTGTCCGCTCTTAACTCTCTCCCCAGCAAGGGTGAAACGGTGCGGTAAGAGCGCACCGCATGTCCGGGCAACCGGCATGGCACGGCAAACCCCGTTCGACGCAAGACCAAATAAGCGGGAACGACCGGCTCACGCCGATCGACGAGGCGGCCCGTCTCGTCATACCCGCGGGTAGGTCGCTAGAGGATTCGTGAGAGCGAATCCGCAGAGAAATGGTCGCCCGGAGCGAAGCGATTCGGTCCGAACAGAACTCGGCTTACACGCTGCCGCACAAACTGAAACGGGGCGGTCCACACTTCGGGTGGACCGCCCCGTACGTTTTTTTTATGGGTGCATCGCCTGAACTGCACAGCCCCAGTACGAAACGGCTGTGCGAATCAGCCACGCGAATCAGCAGTACGAATCAGCCGCGAACATCCAGCGAGCCCCCCAGGCCCGTGGCGGCGGCGACCATCTGATCGCCCGCATTGCCGGCCGTCTGCGAAGCGGCATTCAGCAGCTGCAGCGCCGCATTGCCTTGATCCTTCTGGGCGTGCAGAATCTTCGCCGCGACGGCGTACTGCACTTGCGACATCGTCGTCGCCTGCTTGAAGTTGACGGCTGCGGAAACCAGGTCCATCACCTTCTTTATCGAATACCCACAGCCCGAACTTGAATCCCGCAGCGTCCTGATAAATAAATCGCGACCCACGCCCCGCCGCCAAATTCACTTTATTTTCAATTCCGACCGAACTTTCCCTTGACCATCCAAAGCCCGTTAGGATATTGTACGGAAGAACACTGTCCGAACGATTGAGAATTCTGCTGGCACTCCGGGTTTTCATCTCGGCGAACCTGGACCGAGCGGCAGACGTTGAAGGAGCGCACCCATGAATCTCACCCCTCGCCAGCTGGATGTGCTGGTCGCGATTCGCAATTACCGGCACCTCAACGGTTACGCCCCCACCA
Organism: Tepidisphaeraceae bacterium; assembly: GCA_051962375.1. Classification (GTDB taxonomy): domain Bacteria; phylum Planctomycetota; class Phycisphaerae; order Tepidisphaerales; family Tepidisphaeraceae; genus RYN-431. Next base: position 2,759 of record JBQCCH010000714.1, on the reverse strand, counting down.
TGCAGGAACTGGCCGATTCGCTCGGCACGAGCAAGGTGACCATCTTCGAACACGTCGGCGCGCTCGAACGCAAGAACGTTATTCGCCGCGACAAGCACAAGGCCCGCTCGCTGGAGATCATCGCCGACGAACGCCTGCCGGATGAAAATCGCTCGACTAAGCTCCCCCTGCTGGGCAACATCGCGGCCGGCTCGCCGATTGAGGCGGTCGAAAATCGCGAAGAGCTCGATCTGGAATCGATGTTTGCCAGCAAGCAAGGGGTGTACGTGCTGCGCGTCCGCGGTGAGAGCATGATCGAGGATCACCTCTGCGACGGGGATTTCGTCGTCATCGAACGCCGCGAGATGGCCAAGAGCGGGGAGCAGGTGGTCGCCCTGCTCGACACGGGTGAAGCGACGTTAAAGCGCTACTACCGCGAAGGGGGCAAAGTGCGCCTGCAGCCGGCCAATGCGTCGATGCAGCCCCGGATCGTGGACGCGGACCGGGTGCGGATTCAGGGCGTCGTGATCGGCGTGCTGCGCAGCTACAACTGAGCCGATCGACCGCCGGCAAGGGAGCCAATGCCGGCCTGCGGTGGGCATCAGGGGTGGCGGCGTCAGGACGATTGGACGGCATCTGCCGACTGACCTCAGCCGTTGACGGAAAAGACAGCAAAGACAGCGAAATTGAGAGCGGATTGTTCGAGATCGTACGTGGGACCAAGTGATGGCTTTCACTTGAATTGCAGTATGGGAGTCGTCCACCGGGAATGGAGGCTTTTATGGCATCAGTGATGAACGCGCCGCGACAGAACGCATTCGGGAACGGCAGGCGACCGGGCATGGGTGCGGGTGCGGGTGCGCGGCCGACGATGGCGAAGCCGGGAACCGGCCGCAGCGGGGGCGATCGGAAGGAAGAGATCCCCCACCCGATCCTGTTTCAGCAATTCTTCACCTGGGCCACGCACGTACGCGGCCCAGGTGAAGAAAGCGACGAACGGCAATCACTATCTGGTGCTTACCGAAGGTCGGCGCGATGACAAGACGGGAGAAGTCTACAAGAAGCGGCTGAACGTGTTTTCCGAGGATTTTGAGCCGTTTCTGGATCTGATTCGCGCGTTTGCCGCGTTCAATAAGGCGCATCCCGTTCCCGACAACGTCCGGCAGCGGCAGGCGGCGCTTTGGAAGAAGAAACGCGGTCGAAAAGCGCCCGCCGCCGTCGGTGCGGTCAGCGGGTGATGCGGCAGGCATCGCAAATGTTGTGCGGCTGAAGCGTCGGGGGGACGCTTTCAGCCGTTCGGAAAATGCGATCGGGGCAGCCTGGCACGAAGGGTGCGGTCGGCTTGGCGTTGCTGGATGCTGGAATCCTTCCCGCCCGACGGTACGCTGCTGCGACGCCGCCGGCACAACGGCGGCAAGGAGTTGTCGCATGCATCTGCTTTCGGTCAAGGGATTTTCCGCCAACGGCGTGGCCGCCGGGATCAAACAGTCGGGGAAGAAGGATGTCGGGTTGCTCGTCGCCGACGAGTTCGCGACGGCGGCGGCGGCGTTCACCACCAACAAGGTATATGCCGCTCCGATCGCGGTCGGTCGCAAGCACATTCGGCAAGGCGTGCTGAAGGGTGTCGTTCTGAACAGCGGCAACGCCAACGCCTGCACGGGCAGCCAGGGCGTTGACGACGCCGTGCGCATGTGCGCGTTGGCCGGGCAATTGACCCAGAGCGACACGCGTCTGTTTTTGCCAAGTTCGACGGGCATCATCGGCCACATGCTGCCGATGGATGCGCTGTGTGCCGGCATTCGGGCGGCGGCGGCGGATCTCGGGCGGTCGGAAGAACACGCCCTGGGCTTCACCGACTGCATCCTCACCACCGATACCGTCCGCAAATTTGCTGGGACGACGGTGAAGATCGGCGGCAAGAAAGTCACGCTCACCGGCATCTGCAAAGGCGCGGGGATGATCGGCCCGCTGATGAAGGTGCCGCAGGCGACCATGCTGGCGTACTTATTGACGGACGCGGTCGTTCCCACGGCGATCTTGCGGAAGGTCCTGCAGCAGTCGGTCGAACAGAGCTTCAACTGCGTGACGATCGACAACCACATGAGCACCAACGATACGGCCGTGCTGATGGCCAGCGGTGCGTCGGGCGCCAAGGTGAAGTCGGCTGCCGACGCGATGAAACTGCTGGAAGCGCTCGACGATGTGTCGCAATCGCTCGCTCAGCAGATCGCCGCGGACGGCGAAGGGGCAACCAAAACGGTGACGATTCGTGTGCGCGCCGCCGCCACCGATGCCGACGCCCGCCGCATCGCTCGGGCCATCGCGGACAGCCCTTTGGTGAAGTGTGCGATGCATGGCAACGACCCCAATTGGGGACGCATCGTCTCGGCCGCCGGGATGTGCGGAGCGAAGTTCAATCCCGATCGTTCGAAGCTGACGTTGCAGGGCACGGTGGTTTACCGCAACGGGCGGCCCGCCTCGATCGACGCGGCGGCCGTGAGTGACAAGCTCAAGGGCAAGCAGGTGCTGGTCGATCTGCATTGCGGCCTCGGTGACGCGGAGGCGACCGTTTGGACGTGTGATTTCTCACGCGAGTACGTGTCGATCAATGCCGACTATCACACGTAAGCGCCGCCCGGCGTGAATGCCGCCGATGGAGCCGGGCCGCGATGCAGTTGGTCGGGCGATGGCATCTCGTGCGCGGCCGATTTGCGCGTGCGACCTGGTCAGTTTAGGCCTCGTCGCGTGATTGGCTCCAGACCGACAAACCAAGCGGGCGT
>JBQCCH010000713.1:0-2508 GCA_051962375.1 Tepidisphaeraceae bacterium | reverse complement strand
AGGGCGGCGGCGGGGTTCAGGGCTTACCTGGCCTTTGGAGTGATCGACCGCGCGAAGAAAGATCCCACCGGGGCCGAAGCCCTGAATGCCGACAACGTCGTGTGTCGGCTCTTTCGCCAAACCAAGCAGCGTGGCCTTGAGATGTTGGCCGTCAGTGACTTGTGCTTCTGCGAGTACACCGATCATGGCCATTGCGGACCGCTGACGGCCGATCGTACCAGCGTCGACAACGACGCCACGCTCGAACTGCTCGTCCGCCAGGCGCTGTCCCACGTGCGGGCGGGGGCTGATTTGATCGCGCCGAGCGGGATGATGGATGGCACGATCGGCGCGTTGCGTCGCGGCCTGGATGCGGCGGGGTTTGATCAGGTGCCGCTGCTGAGCTATGCCGTCAAATACGCCAGCGCCTTTTACGGACCCTTTCGCGATGCGGCCGATTCCGCGCCCGCATTCGGCGACCGTCGAACCTACCAGATGGACCCGGCCGGCGGGATTGAAGAAGCGTTGCGCGAGGTCGATCTTGACCTTCAGCAAGGCGCGGACCTGGTCATGGTCAAGCCGGCGCTGGCGTATCTGGATGTGATCCGTGCCGTCCGCGATCACGCCCACGTGCCGGTGGTCGCCTACCAGGTGAGCGGCGAATACAGCCAGATCGAAGCGGCCGCCCAACTCGGCTGGATCGACCGCGACCGCACCGTCCTTGAATCGCTCACGGCCATCAAGCGCGCGGGGGCGGACATCATTATTTCGTACTACGCCGAACTGTTGGAACGATTGATCGACTGAATACGAGGGACGTGAGCAGTTGAAGACTCACAGGAAGTGGATTTTTTGGCATTGAGTCTATTTCCGTAAGGCTGAAAGCCTCATTTTCTCTGTCATGAGCCAAAACTCGGATCAAACATCTTGGCCTATCTGGTGGCGATGGGCACTTGAGTCGGACAACCCCCATCTCCGGAAGCGGATGCAGGACCGCGGATTCGACGAAATCGCTTTACGCGAAATGCTGGAAGCAGCGGCCGCGTGGAGACCGGACAATATCTCTGGTCGCTTCGCGATCGATTGCCGGTATAATGGTGAATTGTGGCAGGTTATTGTTGAACCGGACGAAACGACCGAAACACTCGTGGTGGTCACAGCATTCCCGATCCAAACGTTCAAATGAGCAAGCCCTATCTCGAAATCACTTATCGACAAGGCAAACCGTTCGCGGCCTACTTGTATCTGCCACGCCATCAGGGCGACAAAGTTGCCCGCAGCGCCTCGCACGGCGAACTCGTGGTTGATTTCACTGAAGATGGTCGAACGATCGGGGTAGAAATCACCGGTTTTTCCGATGATACGGCAGCTCACCTTCGCCGACTTTTGGCAAAACTGAATATCGTCGGTGTGGCACCCACCGAACTTCTTCCCTTAGAGGCAGCCTAGTTGCAATCTGCCCGTCGCGCAACCCGCCGGTCGCGCTGATCCTCCCGCGACATCAACAACCAGGGCGAACTCCACGTCAGCGTCGCCGCGAATAGCAATACTCCTCTTGCATCGCGCAGAGGTGAATCGTGATTCGATGCGGTTGCCTCACGGCCACATCGACGCGCCGCCGAACCCCGTTTCGGCCGGGAGACCGCACATGAGGTTGGCGTTCTGGATCGCCTGGCCGGCGGCGCCTTTGCCGAGGTTGTCGATCGCGCCGAGCGCGATGATCGGTCCGCCGGCACTCGCGGCGTAGTGGACGAACACCAGGTTTGAGCCGCTGGCCCACTTTGTGTGCGGCGGTTGATTCACCACGCGGATGAACGGGCGGTCTTTATAAAACTCGCGCGCAGCGGCCATGCACTGCTCACTCGTCACTTCAGGGGCCGGCGTGAGATAGCAGGTCGCCAGGATGCCCCGCGTCATCGGAATGAGGTGCGGCGTGAAGGCGATGCGCGGTTGGCTCGCGGCATTGAGCCGTTTGACGGTGGCGGCGATTTCCGGGACGTGCGCGTGCTTAAGCAGGCCGTACGCGACGAGGTCTTCGTTGCATTCGGCGTAGCCGAACTTGCTGTCGCCGCCCCCCCGGCCGGCGCCGCTGATGCCGCTCTTGGCATCGATGATGATCGGCGGGGCCGGATCAACCAGACCCGCCTGCAGCAACGGGGCGATCGCCGTCAGCGCGGCCGACGGATAGCACCCCGGGTTGGCCACGCGGGTTTTACCCTTCACCTCGTCGGGCCAGACGTCGGCCAGCCCATACGTCCAGCCGTCGACGTAGCGGTGGTCGCCGCCAATGTCGACGATGCGGACTTTCGGATCGACTTTCGCCAACGGCTCGCGCGACAGCCCGGTGGGCAGCGAAGTGAATATCAGGTCGAGCCCGGCGAGTTGTTGGGGGTCGAATTTCTGGATGACCAGCGATCCGATCTCTCGTGAGACGCCCGGGTAGCGCTCACCTATTTGGGTACCGGCGGTGGAATCGCCGGCGGCGTAGGCGAGCTTGAATTCCGGATGGTGCGACAAATACCGCAGCGC
>JBQCCH010000712.1:0-5589 GCA_051962375.1 Tepidisphaeraceae bacterium | reverse complement strand
CCTGCTGGGCATCACCTTCGTGGTTTGCACCATCATCTCGCTGCACAATGCCCGGAACATCGCCGCCCCGGATCACACGGTGCTGCGCATCGCGCATTGGCAGTTGGAGCAGGGTTACCGCCAGGGCATGCAGGCGGTGATCGATGATTACGAGAAGCTGCACCCGGGCGTGCAGATCGTGCAGATCGCGCTGCCGGACAAGTATTACGCGCAGCTGATCAACACGCAGCTCATCAGTGAAACCGCTCCGGACATCTGCGAGATGGGAACCGGGAGCGATCTGATGGCGAAGGATGAAAATACCGTTCGCTACTTTGTGCCGCTGAGCAATCACATCGTCAGCCCGAACCCGTACAACAAGGGCACCGACCTGCAGAATGTGGCCTGGAAGGACACGCTGCTGGACGGGATGCGCGGCGGGTTCCGGGAGGGGTTGGCCGAGTATTACGGGGTGCCGACGACGCTGGTGTCGATGCGGCTGTACTACAACAAGCAACTGCTCAAGGCCGCCACCGGATCGGATGCGCCGCCGAAGTCGTTCGGCGAGTGGATGCACATGTGCGAGCAGGTGCGTGAGTACGCCGCCACGCACGATGACCGCATCTTGCCGGTGATTTCGTGCTACGACATCGCGTCCATGCAGAATTATTACGACCCGGTCTTCACGTCCGGCTTCGCGCCGGAAGTTGACCTGGATCTGGACGGGAACATGTCGGCGTTGGAGACTTACATCGCTTACCTGCAGGGGAAGGTGAGCCTCAAAACGCCGGCCGTCAAGGCGATTTATGAAACGTGCCGAAAGATCGGCGACCAGATGCAGCAAGGCTTCTCGGCGATCGACCGGCAGCAGGGCCAGTTCCGTTTCTGCAACGGGCAGGCGGCCTTCATGTGGAGCGGTTCGTGGGATGCCAGCGGCACCGCGGCGCAGACCAAGGCGAACCACATTGATATCGGCATCTTCCGCCTTCCGCTGCCGGCGCCCGGCGAACCCAATGGCCAATACGTCAACGGCCATCCGGGTGAACTGGTTCTCGGCCAAGGCAATTACGGGATCTACAAGGGTTCGCAGCACCAGGCGCTGGCGATGGATTTCCTGATGTTTCTGTCGTCGCAGAAGGAAAACGAGAAGTTCAACCAGATCGCCGAGTGGCCGCCGATGACGCTGGGCGCGAAGCCCTCGGCCTTGATGGAGCCGTTCACCGTTGATCGCCGCGGATACAACGCCAAGCTGCAGTTCAATTTCGGCACGCGCGTGAACCACGACGCCGCCGGCAAGGTCATCAATTACTACCAGGGTGACGCAACGTTCGACGACTTCGTGAATAATTACGACAGCGTCATCCGCGATCCTTGGCGCGGCGGCGATTGGGCATGGTGGAAGGAATACGACGACCGCGCCCGCGACGTTCGCAGCAAGGAGCGTGTGCTCGCCCAGCAGCAGACGCTGGAATTGCTCGATCCGGACACGTCCGAAAGCGATCGGTATTCGCGATCGCTGCTGCAGCAGGTCATTCGCAACGACGCGCTCGATTATCCGTATCTGTTCCAGAAGTATCGCGGCGAACCGATGCCGCATTACTAGCCCATGCGATCGGGCGCCGTTCGCAGGAAGCCGCATTATGTCGACTGTCATCACAGGCATCACCCGAGCCCCCGCCGGCGGTCCCGGCCCGCTTCACCCGCCGGGCACGACCGACAGCGACATCCCCCTTCGCGCTCCGCGCAATGTGTGGGCCCGCACGCGGCTGTATGCCGTGCTCATGCTGCTGATGGCGCCTTCGCTGCTGTCACTGCTGCTGTTCACGTACTACCCGCAGTTCGGGGCGATCAAATATTCGTTTTACAACTGGGACGGCACGAATCTCCGCGTCGAATGGGTGGGACTGAAAAACTTCATCGAAGCCTTCACGGTGGATCCGCTGTTTTGGCAGAGCTTTAAGCTGGTGCTGATCCTGCTGGCGGCCAATGTCGTGAAGATGATCCCGTCGATTTTCACGGCGATCATTCTGCATCGCGTGCGGTCGGAGCGGTGGCAATACCTGTATCGCGTGCTGTTTGTGGTGCCGATGATCATCCCCAGCATCGTGGGGCTGCTGATCTGGAAGAGCTTTTTCGATGCCGGCACGGGGGTGTTGAACGCCTTCCTCAATGCCACGCACCTGATGACGGTGCTGAAGCACCTGGACTATGCGATGGCGTATATCGCCGCCACCGCGCCGGCGACAGCCGTGCGGGAGCAATTCGTGATCGGCGGCGTGAGCGGGCTGTGGTGGCTCACCTGGATCGGCTTGCTGCTGTTTTCCGTCCGCCCCATCGCGAAAAAGATCGGCGTGCGGTCGGCGGCCCGCTGGAATTTTCTCCCGTGGATGGCGTTCAGCCTGCTGATGCTGACGCTGGTCGTCTCGCTGCTCACGTGCGTCTGGCCCAGCCAGCCGATTCGCGCGTTTGACGATGGCACGCCCGCGTGGCTGGGCAATGAGAACCTGATCGTGCCGAGCCTGATTTTCTGGGGCTTTCCCTGGATCGGCACCATCGGCATCCTGCTTTACCTGGCCGGGCTGCAGAACATCAGCGCCGACGTTTACGAAGCTGCCGACCTGGACGGCGTGGGCAGCATCCGCAAGCTCTTTGCGATTGAATTGCCCCTGATCCTGACGCAAGTGCGAATCAACCTGATTTTCCTGACCATCAGCACGATCACGGACTATCAATTCTTCCTGCTGCTGCTCGGCCCCGACGGCGGCCCGGGGAACAAGGGAATGGTGCCGGGCCTTTACATGTACCAGAGCGCGTTCATCGAGAACCGCTACGGCTACGCGTGCGCCCTGGGCATGATCCTGGCGGTCATCCTGCTGGGCATCACGATCGTGTATCAGAAATACGTCACCATCGATAAGTAAGCCGCCCTTTCCAAGAAACGAAGCCGATGCCTTACAAAGTTTCCAGGTCCAAGGAATTCACCAAGCACGCGTGCCTTTGGTTCGTGCTGTTTTTTGCGTTCTTTCCGCTTTACCTGATGGTGATCATCAGCTTCAAGACCAATCAGCAGTTCACCGCGAATCCGTTTTTGCCTGACCCGGTGTCGCAGTGGGATTGGAGCAACTGGTCCAAAGCCTGGGGCATCGTCAGCGTTTACATCGCCAACAGCATTTTCACGTCGATGTCTGCGGTGATCCTGTGCCTGATCACGGCCACGCTCACGTCGTACGTGATGGCGCGTTACAAATTTGTTGGCCGGGAAGTGATCTATTATCTGATCATCGGCACGATGTTTTTGCCGGGAACGGCCGCGACGCTGGTGACGCTGTTTCGGCTGATCATCTCACTCGACCTGGCGAATTCACTGATGGCCCTGGTGTTGGTCGGCGCAGCGGGCGGCCAGGTGACCTGCATCTTCATCCTTCGGCAATTCATCGAAGAGATCCCGAAAGAGTTGTTCGAAAGCGCCAGCATCGACGGCGCCGGCCACCTGCAACAGATCTGGAACGTGGTGCTGCCGATGTCGGGCAGTGTCATGGGCACGCTGGCGATCATGCAATTCATCGGCCGATGGAACGACTTCATGCTGCCGCTGATTATCATGCGCGACGACAAGCTGCTGACCGTGCCGATCGGGCTGATGCGCCTGGAAGGCGAATACGTGAAGCAATGGGGCCAGCTGATGGCCGGCTACACGTTAAGCTCGATCCCGCTGATCATTCTGTTCCTGTTCACGATGCGGATGTTCGTCAAAGGGCTGGCGGCCGGGGCAGTCAAAGGTTGATTCATCCCGACGACTCATCACACGGCCGCGACCGCCGCGCTCGCCGGCCGACGGATGTCGCGGCGAATGCCGTCGGGCAGGTCGATCTGCGATTCGATGGACCCATCCCCCGAGCGTTCGTGAATGACGTGAATCGGCCCGTGCGGGGTCGGCACTGATCCGCGTGCCCATTTTAAATCGCCCAAGTGCGGATCAATTCGCGTGGAACGGAATCCCGGCGTGCTGGGCGTGACCCCGAGGATGTGCCGCGCCAACCACGGCGCCGGCCCGGACGACCAGGCGTGACAGAGGCTGTGGCGGAATCCCTGGTAACAGTATTCGCCATAATCGCGATGCACATCGCGACGGCCGGGGATGGGCCATTCGTCGATGCGGGTCGGGTGGTCGCCCAGCCAGCTGGCGTCGAAGTGTTCCCAGAAGGTGGTTGCGCCAAGGTCCAGCATTCCGCCCCAGTAAGTGCGGAGCAAGTTCAACGCGCCCGCATGATCGCCCGCCTGGGCGCGGGCTTCGAGCACGTAGTAGCCGTAGAACGGCGACAGGCCGCGCATCGGCGAGGGTGCGAAGCATTGGGCATTGGTTCGCTCCGCATCCGCGAGACCTGCGAGCACGCACAGGGCATTCGCCTGCTGGTTATGCACGGGCGGCTGCTCGACGCCCGCCAGGCGGTCGGCGGCATCATCGGCGTGGGCCGCGGTTGCGGCATCGCCGAGCGTGCGGCAGAGCTCGCCCCCCGCCTGCAAGGCCAGCTTGAGCAGCGCCCGCGACCCGACCGCCACCGCATCGGGTGATTTTTGCGAGGCCCAATCGAGGAATCGCGCGGGCAGATGATCGCGTCCATCGGCCCCGACGAGCTGCGCCATCTGCCGCACGAGCGCAATCAGATAGCCGCGGGCGCGCTTGAGCGTTGAGGCATCGCCGGTATGCAGGTGCCAATCGCGCAGGGTGATGAGCCACCACATCGAATAGGTGGGCATGCCGTTCATCCATTGGGGCAGTGGCGCGTCGTCGCGGAGATAGTCGAGGCTCGCCGGCACGATCGCGTGGCCGCCGAACGTCGCGAGGACGGTCATCACCTCCGGATGCAGGTCGCCCGCCCAGACCAGCCGATCGCGCTTCGCGCCGTCCCAGAGGTAATCCTGCATGCACAATCGCAACGTGTGGACGGCGGTCGCCCAGATGTCGTTGATTCGCGGATCATTGCACTCAAAGGTGCCGAGCACCGGTTCCGGGCGCATCAACGTGACAGCGCGCAGGCCCTGCAGTTCGACGAAGGTGCCGGGGTCGACCAGTTCGATGCGGACGAACCGAAAGCCCGTGCAGCCGACCTCATGAATGCCGGCCCAGGGGACTTCGGTGACGCATTGATGAATCGCGTGATCCTGATTCGGTTCGGCCAATGCCTCGGCGATGGATTCGCCGAAGGTGATCCGCAGCCGAACGGGTCGGTTGGCGGTGGTGTTGCGGATCACCAATTGCACGCCCCCGTGCAACTCACGGCCGAAATCGCAAAAAAGCATCGGGGCGTCGTGCTGATTGGCGACACCGGCGCTCAGGGCGCACAGCGCAGGACGCCAGACGCTGGGCTGGCCGATGGAATCGGTGATGAGCCGCTCGGCGCCCGGCGGGGGCGGCGGCGCGGGGGCGGGCCAGGAAACACAGGCAGGGGCGATGTAGCTGCGGACTCGGGGATCGTCGCTGATCATGGTTCAGTTGGCCAAAAACACCACCGCCAGCCGTGATCGCGAGCGTTCGCGACTTCAACCGCTGGCGGTGTCCCAGCGCTCTCCAATGGTTGTGTGACGTGCGTGAAGTTCTTCGCAGGAAAT